>NZ_JAVRBM010000008.1:0-58854 GCF_034531255.1 Nostoc sp. ChiQUE01b
TGGTCATTGGTCATTGGTCATTGGTCATTGGTCATTGGTCATTGGTCATTGGTCACTTGTACTGAGCGTAGTCGTTGGCGCAGTCTCTCCAAGAGTTGTATTGGTCATTAGCTTCCGACTTTTGACAAAAGACAAAAGACAAATGACAAAGGACAAATGACAAATAACAAATGACCAACATCACTCAACCATCAGACTTCCCAAAAATAGATCGAGACTCTTCTCCTAAATGTGTGCGGGTTTGTCAAAATCGTACTTGTAAAAAGCAAGGTGCAGTCAAGGTTTTAGCAGCTTTTACAGCTTTGCCAATCCCTGGTGTAACTGTAACGGCTAGCAGCTGTTTAGGACAATGTGGCAATGGGCCGATGGTGCTGATATTACCTGATATGGTCTGGTATAGCGGCGTTCACCCTGATGAAGTATCTCTACTGATAGAAAATCATTTGCTAGGTGGTCAAAGAGTCAAACAGATGCTCTATTATCGGTTTCATCCCCAGAAATAAAGCTAAATTTTCATCAATATCTGCAATCTTTTTGACTGAAGTGAGGCATCCAATGAATATCCAGCAGCTGCGTCAATCCTTAAAACAAAAGTGGCTTATTTACTATAAGCAAAATATTTCCTGGCTGGTCAAAATGCGAATTTGGGCCACTTACGATGGTCTGCGCCGTCCTTTGTCCGGTTTTATTTTGGCAACACTGTCTGTTTTGGAACCCCAGTTTGATGAAATACTTTCTTTTATGCTGGATCTGAACAACGATCCAGATAAAATAGTCGCTGCTTTAGGTCTTAACTTCAATCCTGATGAAGAGTTACGTTTAATCAAATCAGACAATTCTATAGCTACTACCCAAGCTGAAAACCAGCCGCTAGATGAGAAGTATTCTAAGAATAAACATCTTAGCAAGATTGCGCCTAATTCTCTTACCAAAACTCTAAACTCCAACTTGCCACGCGCCGCTCGACTTGTGCCATCATTTACAGCTACCACTGAGGTAATTCGTACACGCAAACCTGAGTTGGTAGTTGCATTTGCTACTAAAACTGCTCCAAATACTCCAGCAAAAACGCCAGAATATCAACCACTACAATCGCCTCTTAAACGCCTCCCTTCAGGAACCTCGCTGATAATGACTGCTGAGGTTAATACCAAAGCCAAAACCATGCCATCTGCGGCGTTAGCTGCTGAGGTTAAAAGCAACGCGCCATCTAACCGAATCCCTGTAGGCGCATTGCTGGCAATTACCACTGAGATTAACAGTAATGGCAAACCAGTGCGATCGCTAGCAATTACTACTGAGGTTAAAAGCAACAATAAACAACCGAATATTCAACCACAAGAGGTTAAAACTAAAGTAAATTTACCAACCACAAATGCCCGTAGTATAGCTTCTTGGGTAGATGAATTTTGTTACGGTGCTAGGGAGAACGACAGTGAAACCCAACATGAACTAGGATTAAATATTTAATTACTGAGAAGAGAGACACAAGGCGATATCTACGCTAAAAATGGCTTTTCATTCTTGCCATGCGATCGCACATCAATAGATTACCTACAATCTATTTAGAATCAGATTTGGCAAAACCGCTCATGTTAAACTACAATCCACTGCATTGTTTGCCATCTTCCGAAGAATTACCCGACTCAGATGATACCGCTGTGGATAATGAACTCCAAAATTTAATTCCCGGTTTGCTAAAAACGATACTAGCTTTGGTTTGGTGCGATCATTGGGATTGGTTTTTTGGTGTTGATATGGGTATTTATTATCACCCAGATAAACCAGCTATTGTCCCTGATGGGTTTCTCAGCTTAGGAGTGAAACGCTTCATCGATGAGGATTTACGCCTAAGTTATGTGCTGTGGGAAGAAAATAAGCTGCCAATTTTAGCATTGGAAGTTGTTTCCCAAATATATCGAGAAGAATACAGCACCAAGAAAGAATTTTATGCCAAAGAATTAGGAATTTTGTACTACGTTGTATATAGTCCCCTTCGGCGTAAAAAGACACCTTTGGAAGTGTATCGGTTAGTTGATGGGGAATATATCTTAATGTCAGGAAATCCTGTTTGGCTACCAGAAATTGGTTTAGGAATTGGGCGAGAACGGGGAATTTATCAAGGTATAGTGCGGGAGTGGCTGTACTGGTATGACAAAGAAGGGCAAAGATTGCTGACACCAGAAGAACGCATTAGGGAAGCGGAAGAACGCACAGCTTTTGAAGAACAGCGACGGGTGGAAGCAGAACAAAAAGTGAAAATGTTAATTGAAAGGTTGAATGCGCTAGGTGTTGATCCAGAAAGTTTGTTATAGATTCACCAACTTTTGTAATTTTCGCTGCCTTAATTTCAATTCCCAACCTTGCCGTTCTAAAGTTTTACAAAGTGCTTTCCCTGAAACCGCTTTCATAGCGATATTTCAACCAACTCTTTCTCAGGATCAAGTTCTTCTCGTTCGCTAGCAACTTCCAACCAACCTTGAATTGCATGTTGCAGCATCTCTAATAGATGTTCGTAGCTGTCTCCCCAAGTGTGACATCCTGGTAGGGCTGGTACAGAACCACACCATACACCATCTTTTTGCCAGATAACTGCTTTAATTTTCATTGCCAATCATCTCTACAAGACTGCGACTAATATTTTATCGCCTTTTCTCTGTACTGAGGTTTTAGTTGAGAATAATAGCGATCGCAGAATTATCATAATTTGCGGCGACTCTTTGCGATCGCTTTACCTGATGCAATAGAACGACTGCGACAAGGAGAAGCAATTGTAGAAATCAGCACTAGTTCATGAGTAAATTGCTCAACTCATAATCTCTACAAGATTGTGACTAATATTCTAGTGTCAGAGCGAGTGCGATCGCTTGTCCATTGCATTGAGGTATGCTCCGATATTTCACATCACTAATCAGCTTTTTAGCCTTAACTGAACCGTATTGGTTTATTGAGGACTTAAATCTAGTTGGTTTGTCCCGTGGAATACTGGGCAAGCATTGTCTAGATGCAAGATTTGGACAATTATTCAATATCCTTGAACAGACCTGCTTTAAACGTGATGTCTATTTCTAAAAAGTAGATAGTCGCAAGACCAGTCAAGTCTGTCCAAGTTGTGAAACCGAAACAGGTAAAAAGGAACTCGAGGAACGTACTCATGTTTGTTCAAATTGTGGCTATACAACTGATAGGGATGTTGCAGCTGCTCAAGTCGTCCTTAATAGAGGGTGTACAGCCGTCGGGCAGACGGTCAAGATGCTTGCCGAGGGTAAATTCATTGGAATCCCCGTGGATCTTGAATCCCCGAATTTCTAATTCGGGGAGTGTCAATAAAACACCAATCAACAACCCTTGAGAATCTACGACAATATGGCGCTAGCGCGAAGCCCTGGATGTTACCGATCTTTGTAAATTAGCTAGAGCGCGATTGTAATCCAAAATAGCTGCGACTCGATTACCTTCTGCTCTTGTCAGGTCATTTTCAGCATCAATCACCTCTGTTTGAGTGCCCACACCAGCTTGGAACCTCAACCTTGCTAAATTCAAAGCTTCCCTAGCTTGATTTAAAGCCACACTAGAAGTCTGCACATTATTTAAATTGGATTGCAATTGAGCATAGTACTGTTCTACATCAAAACGAATTTGGTCGCGCTGGGTAGCAAATTGAGTCTCTGCGATCGCAATATTAGCTCTCGACTGATCTGCACGCGCTTTTGCTGCTCCCGCATCAAACAATGTTAGATTTCCTTGAAGTCCCACTGAATAGCCATCGGTAATGCTAACACCATCGTTATACCGATCCAGCAGATTGTAGTTTCCTGTCAAACTAACTTGCGGCCCTAGCTGTGAAAGTGCCTGTCGTCGCTGTTGCTCGGAAATATTACGTTGTCCTAAATACTGTTGCAACTCTGGACGATTTTGAAACGCTTGGACAATACTTTGTTCTACCGTCTGCGGCCAAAGACCTGCTAATTGTACGGGATCTGAGGCACTGATATCAACTGACTGCGATAAACTTAACAATGTGGCAAGCTGACGACGGGCAATTTGCTGCTGTGAGATCGCATTAGTCAGTTCTTGTTGGGCATTTGCTAAATTCACCTGAGCTTGCAGCACATCGAACCGCGTACCTACTCCAGCCTGTTCTCTAGCTTGAGTATCCCGCAAACTAGCCTGAGCATTTGTCACAGCAGACTGATTAATTCTGACTTGTTGATCTGCTTGTTGCAAATCGTAGTATTGAGTCGTGGCATTCAAGCTAATTGTCAAAGACTGACTTTCAACATTTAATTGATCTACCCGTAGCTGTTCTTCTGCGGCTCGGATAGTCGCTTGTCGGTTCCCAGAAGTATAGAGATTGTAATTCAGTTCGGCTGAACCATTAAAAGAGGTGCTGGCTTGAGATGAATTGTTACTAAAACCATTACCACTATTAGTCACGCTACTATTAATACCAAGAGTAGGAAACAAGGCAGCTTGAGACTCGCGGAGCGCCGAGCGACTGCGTTCTAGCTGTAATATAGCTACCTGTAAATCTCGATTGTTGCGTTTTGCGAGTTCCAAAGCTTGTGCCAAACTGATTGGCACAGTTCCCTGAATCTTTACTTCCTCCGGTTTAGTGGGAAATTGCAGAGGATTGGGATTGGGATTGAGGCGATCGGGAACTCGTACAGGGCTTGACGAATTCTGTAGTTTTGGCTCAGTTGCTGCACTTGCTAAAGTTGGAAAAAGAATCGCCAATGCGACAGGAACCCAGGTAGAATGCACGAATAATAAACTTAAATTCATAATCTAGATGTAGTCATTAATTAGGTTTTTTGAAGATATAATCAAAAGTTTTCATCCTGATTGACCTGACAATGGTTTAAATCTTAAATTCCTCCTTAGAAGGTTAATCTTAACAAATTAGCCGACAATCAAACCATCCTGAACTCGAATAATCCTTCTGGTTTGAGCAGCGATATCTGGTTCATGAGTGACAATCACAATCGTAATCCCTTGGTCATTAAGTTCAGTCAGTAAACTCATTACCTCATGGGAAGTTTCAGTATCTAAAGCTCCTGTCGGCTCATCTGCCAAAACTAATGCAGGTCGGTTGACCAAAGCACGAGCGATCGCTACTCGTTGTTGTTGTCCGCCAGAGAGTTGACTAGGACGGTTAGCTATACGTCCCCCTAATCCTACCTTTTCCAAGGCTTCTAATGCTCTTTCCCGGCGTTTTGGCTTGGGCAAATTGGCGTAAACCATTGGCAACATCACGTTTTCTAACGCTGTCGCCCGCGCCAATAGGTTAAATTGTTGGAACACAAAACCTATCCTTTGGTTGCGGATATACGCTAATTCATCATCATCAAAAGTCGTCAGGTTTCTGCCTTCAAAAATATAGTCTCCAGTTGTGGGACGATCCAGACATCCCAAAATATTCATCAGCGTAGATTTACCCGAACCTGACGCACCCATAATTGAGACATATTCCCCTTCTTCAATGGAGAGTTCAATTCCCTTGAGTATGGGAACACTAATTTCTCCCAAATGATAGGTTTTGGTAATAGATTCCATCCAAATCATTGTTGGCATAAGAGTTAGGAGTTAGGAGTTAGGAGTTAGGAGTTTAAAATTACGAATTACGAATGAGTATGGGAACACTAACTTCTCCCAAGTGATAGGTTTTGGTAATAGATTCCATCCAAATCATTGTTGGCATATTGATTTTTGCTTGATAAATTGTTAGCTGTTGTTTGTTAATTTTTCAGAAATTACATTGATTTTATAACCTGCGAATAATTAAAATTTATTTAGTTTTTAGGTTATTTGCAAATAAGCAGCAATATTAATATATATAAATTATCAATAGATACAGCAGATTGCAACTTGGTGAGGTACAGATAATCGTAGGGAACATGGTTGTGCCCCTACCCGTGTACTTCATTTACCTGAAATACGCTGTAAAATGTAGTTACTGTAATCAAATACCATAATCACCATCTAATTACAATTGGTAGTTGCGAGTCAAAATATTGTGAATTACCTTCTTTGGCGTTATCAAACTCTATTTCTAGTTGGTAAAAATTGCCCTGTGAAAATTGCACTAATCCCAGATCAATTAGCGTTCTAACTTCAGCAGAAAAGTTTTGAACATCGGGTAAGGTGACTTGTAATGCTGTAATTTCTTTAAATCCAACTTGATGAACTAAAGGAGGTCGCCGTTCTAAGGGTAAATTTCTAGGGTTTTTAGTTGCGGGTGAAATGAAAATCAAGGGTTCTGATAAATTGTCACTATTGGTTGCGATCGGAATAGAAGCTTTTAGTGGCAGATATGCTGCATGGTAATCCCAAGTAGGAAATGGTATTTCTCGTAAATCTGATGCTTTTGGTCGGAATGAAATGCCAAAAGGGCAAGCCTGTGTTTCTTGCCAACGGCAGCGTTCCCACAAACCTGTAGGGCGAACAACAGGAGACTGGATTTCGTTAGTGTCAAAAAGCCAAAGTAACTCAAGATAAGCATTATCAAAGAAGAAACAAACGTTTGCAGTTCCTTGACCTCGATGAATTCTACGACTACCTGCTGTGAATCCAAAAGCAGTTAGCAAATCTGCTGGTGGTGCTTCTGGTTCAACACAGACAAAGATATGGTCTAGTTCAAGTTGCATATATTCACCTGTTTTTAGAAAAGCTTTTAATTTTTAAATTTTCAAGTTTTAATTATTTAGTCACTACGTAAAGCGGTGATTGGATCTAATTTTGCGGCATTCCGTGCTGGAATTACCCCAGCGATTAAGCCAACAGTTAACGAGAGTGCAAAGCCAGCAATGATCGACAAAAAGGAAATTACAAACGGAAACTTGAAAATATTTGCAGCCACAAAGGCTAATAAAACGCCAGTTGCCATACCAATACCTCCGCCGACAATGGAAATCACGATCGCTTCGGCTAAAAATTGATTGAGAATGGCTGAATTAGTGGCTCCTACGGCTTTGCGAATCCCGATTTCCCGCGTCCGCTCGACTACAGAAACTAGCATAATGTTAGCAATACCAATGCCACCAACTACTAGAGAAATTCCAGCGATCGCTACCACCATGACTGTAAATAAACCCACAATACTAGTAAAGGTACTAACAATATCAGCTTGATTTGTCAGCCGAAAATCATCAGCTTGTGGCGGATAAATGTTATGACGTAGCCGTAAAAGATTGGTGACTTGAAACTGAGCGGCTTCTAACTGTTCCTGATTCGCGCCTTTGACTAAAATTCCACTTACAGAAACCCCTACCAGGGCATTGTTCCCAACTAGTCTCTTCGACATACTAGTTAGAGGAATAAAAATCTGGTCATCTCGATCCATCGGCCCCTGAGCGCCTTTAGGTTCCATCACCCCAATTACTTCATAAGCCTCTCCCTGAATCCGAATTTTCTCACCGATCGGATTTACACCCTGTCCAAAGAGTGTTTTTTGAACTGTAGGGCCAAGAATGGCAAGCTGTGCGGCAGTATCTAGTTCTTCTTGGGTAAAATATCTCCCTTGTTGGGGGTGAGTATTTCTGACTTCTGGGTAATTCAAATCAGTGCCATAAATAGTTGTTGAAGTGTTCTGTCCTGCATAGACAACTTGAGCAGTCCGTTGGAGATAAGCAGAAACCATCTGTGCTGATGGCGCTTCTTTAGCGATCGCTTTGGCATCTTCCCAAGTCAAGGTGCTGCTAGAACCTACTCCTTGACGGACATTCCCGCTTCTGGCCGCACCCGCCAAAATTTGGATCACATCAGTACCCAATGCTTGTATCTGTTGCTCAACTCCTTTTTGTACTCCCTGACCTACAGAAGTAATGGCAATAACTGAAGAAATCCCAATAATCACGCCCAACATAGTTAGACCTGTGCGTAATTTGTTACTCCACAGAGTCTCTGCCGCCATTGTCAAGATTTCCAGCAACGGCACTGTGCGAGTATTCTTAGTTTTGTAAAAGCCCTTAAATATCTTAAACATAAAGTTTTATTTAAAGAAGAATGCAGAATTCAGAATCCAGAATTCAGAATCAATTAGTGGAGGAATTAAACCCATATATTTACCCGCCAGTCAAACTTTAATTCATACTGAATTCTGACTCCTGACTCCTGAATTCTTTATTGTTAAAACTCACTTTAAGGGGAACCACCAGCAGAACCACCGCCTGAACGACCTCCGCCGCCACCGGCTCCTCTTCCTCCACCTCCACCACCACCTAGACCAGGGAAAACTCCTCCTCTTGGTGTTGATTGCGGACGTGACCCTGGTGGGAAACTGAGCAATACCCTTTCATCTCCTGTCAATCCAGACTTAACTTCAGTAAAGTTATTCGCGCTGACACCAGTTTCAATAGGAGTAAACACAGGTCTGTTATTTTTTCCTGCCACAAATACGCCTGTGGCATTTTCTTGGCGAACCACTGAAGCTGTTGGCACTACTAAAACATTTTGAACTTGACCGACTTGAAAATCTACTTCCGCATTCATCCCAGACCGCAGTAGTCTTTGAGGGTCTAAAAGCGATACTCTCACTTCAAAACTGGTGACGTTTTGCTCTACTATTGCTTGGGCTGCAATTTGGCTGACTTTACCTTCAAAGGTTTTTCCTGGATAGGCATCCGCTTTAATCGAGACTTTTTGACCAAGGCTGATTTTAGAAATATTTGTTTCCGCTAAATTGGCGACAACTTCATTTGTGGAAGCGAGAGACAAGATTGAAGAAGAAGAAGAAGAAGCTACTTCACTACTGGCAGTTGTAGGTGTCACGAAAGCACCTGGATCGGCATATTTCTTTGTCACCACACCATCAAAGGGTGCGCGAATGATCGTGTCGTTGATTTCGGCTTGGATGTTTTGTAGCGAGCCACGAGCCGATGTTACCTGGGCACGGGCTGCATTAATATCTTCTTGGCGCGTTCCGGCTTTCAAAAGTGCCAAAGCTTGCTGTCTCTGCTTCACCACAGCTCGTGCTTGCTCGATGTCTTCTGGACGTGACCCGGCTTTTTGCAACCCCAGTGCTTGCTGTGCTTCATTTACATTAGCTTGGGCACTGTCACGATTGGAGCGGTTTTGGTTGAGAGTCTGAAGGGAAATACCGCCTGCATTGTAAAGCTGTTGATTACGAGCAAAATCATCTTCTGCTTGCCGAAGGGCGGCTTGAGCGCTTTGCAAGCGTGCTTGTGCTTGGGCAATATCTTGAGAGCGATTACCTGCGATCGCTTTTTGCAGATTCGCTTCGGCTTCGTCTAATGCTCCCTGTGATTGGGCAATATCTTGAGGACGATTACCTGCGATCGCTTTTTGCAAATTCGCCTCGGCTTGTGCCAATTGTCCTTGAGCGGAGGTAAGTTGCCCCCGGAGGTTGGAATCATCCATGTAAGCGACAATCTGTCCTTGTTTGACAATATCTCCTTCCTTCACCAGCAGGCTTTTCAAGATGCCGGAATTTTTTGGGCTAAGGTTGATTGACCGCTCAGGTTTCACTGTTCCATTCGCGGAAACTGTGATTGTTAAACTCTGCTTTTCTACAGGTCTTGTCAGCACTCTGCGTCTGGCTTCTTGACGAGGAGCAACCGTTACTTGGTAATAAACGGCATAGCCAATTCCACCCAAAAGGCAAAGAGCAATTAGCCAAGAGAGCCAATTACGTCTGCCTTTTTTTTTCTTTATCTCTGGAACTAAAACTGATGAATCTACGGTATTTTGTGTATCAATTTTCATAACCATTTTGTCTATAAGGAACGGCTACCGAGCTATTTATTCACGGCTAAAACTATAGCCTGGTAGCCTAATACTGACAATGATTTTGAGTTTTTAGTGTTTAAAGGTTGATTTGCAGTACTAATCCACTAGGAAGTCTGAAGTAATCATCATGCACTCTCACTAATCTCCCAGCAGGAACAATTTCCTGATTGGGAAGAAGAATATCTCCGTTAGGGAGTCTGAAGTAACCTTGATCGCGCAGTCTGACTACGGATCTAGCAGGAATAATTTGCCCATTGGGATATCTGATATCACCATTGCCAAGCCTGACTACTCTGTTATTAAATTGGTTGTCACGATTCCAATTATCCCGATCTCTAGGATTTCTGACTTCTACAGGATAGGGTCTGCGATCGCGGTTCCAATTATCCCTGTCTCTAGAGTTTCTGACTTCTCTAGAATTGGATCTACCGTCGCGGTTCCAATTATCTCTGTCTCTAGAGTTTCTGACTTCTCTAGAATTGGATCTGCCGTCGCGATCCCAATTTTGAGCGCGATCGCCAACAACGTAGACTTTCGTCTGGGCACTTGCAGGGGCAGTCAAAAGAGTGGGAACAATAATCAGGGCAGCAGCAGCTAATACCATCGATATACGGTTTGGTTTCAACATGGAATTAAGTCCTTATTTACATTAAAGTTCTATTCTGCTGAGGTATGAATTAAGCAATCTTAGACAGTTACTTTTTTTGATATCAAAGTGTTTAATATTTACCTCATCGTATAAATTCATACATAATAATTATCGTTCAAAACATCTAAACTGATGTATGACCAAAGTCACTAGTAATTTCAGACTGATGTATGACCAAAGTCATCAATTGTTTAATGGGTATGGGGCATTGGGCAAAACAGTGCTGAGTGCTAAGTGCTGAGTTAGGAGTTAAGAGTTATTCTCCCCCTGCTCCCCCTGCCTCCCCTGCTCCCCCTGCCTCCCCTGCTCCCCTGCTCCCCTGCTTTTCATCTCCCTCATCTCCCTCATCCCTTTCCCCAAGATTGGTAAGATTTTGCTACCGCCAACAGCGCAGATCGTTTAAGCTAGCTGAAAGATTCTTTGATTAGTGGCTTAAAGGCGGTAGTGTGCCTAAACATGTTCGTTTGATTTCTCTTTTAATGGTCTGTAGTTTATGGAGTATGCCGAAAGCCGCTAACGCGCAGGCATTAATACCCCATACACTGCAACTAGATGCAACAAAGTTAGAAAAGCAAGGGTTGAGCTTGGCACAAGAGGCGGCTCAACTAGCTCAGTTTCAACAGGTTGAATTAGCTTTGCCACGAGCGCGGCTGGCTAGTCAACTGGCTCCTGGGAATGATAAAGTGTGGTTGCTGCTAGGTGGATTGCAACTGCAATCCAAAGAATTTGATGGGGCGATCGCTAGTCTGAAAAAAGCGCAATCTCTCAACCCGAAAAATGGTGATATTTTGTTTGCTTTGGGTTCAGCGAATTTTCAGCAGAAAAATTACCAGGCTGCTGTTGTCAATTATCAAGATGGTTTGAAATTAAAACCCAACGATCCAGAGGGATTATTTAATTTGGGTAATGCTTATTATTTGCTGGGTAAATTGCCAGATGCGATCGCACAGTACGATAAAGCTGTCTCCCAAGATAAAAAATTCTGGCCAGCCCTCAACAACATTGGCTTAATCAACTACGAACAGGGTAATATCCCTGAAGCAATTAAGCGATGGCAATCTGCTATAACCCTTGAGAAACAAGCGGCAGAACCTTTATTGGCTTTAGCCGTGGCACTGTATACTAAAGGCGATGCCTCCGGCGAGCTACGCTTACGCCAACAAGGACTAACCTTGGGAGAAACTGCACTCCGTATCGATTCGCGCTATGCTAATTTGAATTTCCTCAAAGAAAATCTCTGGGGCGATCGTCTACTGTCTGATACGAAAAAATTCCTAGAATTACCCCGTATTCAAGCAGCCATACAGCAACGAGAAAACTCATCATCAGCACCTACGCCTAGAAAACAGCCGACTCAATAGGAGTGGGGAGTAGGGAGTGGGGAGTGGGGATGAAGGGGCAGGGGAAGCAGGGGGGGCAGGGGGAGCAGGGGAAGAAAAATTATTGATTAATGCCCAATGCCAATCCCCGATTTCCAATTCCCCATTCCCCACTCCCCACTCCCCACTCACTACTCCCTTCTCCTATTACCACTTGCCTAACAGTACCTTTTCGTAGTACATCTATACTAAATAAAGACAGGAATTAGTTGCCCAAAAACATTGGCGGGCAAGTATTCCTGAAATTAAGTCGTTAATTCTCAGTGTTAGTCTGTGGGTAGAAGTGCGATGATTTGGTCAACGAACTGTTGATGGTCAACAACTGGCTTAGAAATGTAGCCATCAGCACCGCTTTGCTTGAGAAAGTTTTCGCGATCGCCTTCCATAGCATGTGCTGTCACCAGAATCACAGGTAAGTTTGCTGTTTTTGGATCGGATTTTAACATTTGTGTAATCTTGATTCCATCAACAGACTTGCCTTGGTAAACACTTCTGGAGAGAGAAACATCCATCAAAATCAGGTCGGCTTCTCCTGATTGGGCAATTTTGATGACTTCTTCGACATTTTCAGTGTGTTTCACACCCAAGCCACCACGCTTGGACAAAATTTTGGAAAAAACACGAGCATTAATTAGATCGTCTTCGACAATTAAAACAGTTTTCATGAGAATTTTAGTTATAGAGGTGAGGAGATTCAAGAATTCCAGAATACAAAATTAAGAAATGCAATCATGATGAAAAGGAGTCAGAAAACAGAATTCAGAATTCAGAATAACCCAGCAGTCAAGTCAGGAGTAATAATCACGGAAAGAATTTTTTCTTCACGCGCGATTAAAATAGCTTGCTCTAAACCTCAATTCTCTATCCAGTCCCACAAAATCCATTCTGGCTTCTGTCTCCTGAATTCTGAATTCTTCTTCGGTAAGTATCATGGCTACTAAGTTTATGTAGATTATACTCGTGTGCATCCTTTTTAATAGTCAATGTGCATCTTCGTCATCAAGGATGATACTACTGCTTTTTCTTCTGTGACTATCAAGATTTTGTGATGAATCTCATTTCATCCGTTATGCTGTGGTTGCCGCAGTGTTGAGTTCCATCGGCTTTTGTGTAGTTAAACTTCAGGGAAAAAACTCATGGCAAAACAGTTAAACCTTCTCTCAACGGGACAGGTAATTACAACAGCCCTGCACACCGAGATGCAACGGTCTTATCTAGAATATGCCATGAGCGTGATTGTCGGGCGAGCGCTACCAGACGTGCGTGATGGCTTAAAACCAGTGCATCGCCGCATTTTGTATGCAATGCACGAACTTGGTTTAGTACCAGATAGACCTTATCGAAAATGTGCCCGTGTAGTGGGTGATGTGTTGGGTAAATACCATCCCCACGGCGATCAATCAGTTTACGATGCTTTAGTCAGGCTGGTGCAGGATTTTTCTAGCCGCTATCCCTTGCTGGCAGGACATGGTAACTTTGGCAGCGTCGATAATGACCCGCCAGCAGCGATGCGCTACACAGAAACGCGCCTCGCACCCATCAGCCATGAGGGAATGCTGACAGAAATTGGTGAAGAAACTGTGGAATTTGTTGGGAATTTCGATAATTCCCAGCAAGAACCAACGGTGTTACCTGCTCAGTTGCCGTTTCTGTTACTTAATGGCTGTTCTGGTATTGCCGTAGGAATGGCGACAAATGTACCACCCCACAATTTGGGAGAAGTTGTCGATGGGTTAATTGCTTTAATTGACAATCCAGATTTGCCAGATGAAAAATTATTTGAGTTAATTCCAGGGCCAGATTTTCCCACTGGTGGGGAGATAGTTGGTGAAACGGGAATTCGGGAAGCATATACCACAGGTAAAGGTGGAATTCTGCTGCGGGGAGTCGCAACTCTAGAGGAGATTCCAGCCGCTAGGGGAAGCAAGCGCCGGACGGCAATTATTATTACAGAATTGCCTTATCAAGTGAATAAGGCTGCCTGGATTGAGAAGGTAGCGGACTTAGTAAATCAAGGACGCTTGCAAGGAATTTCCGATCTTCGAGATGAAAGCGATCGCGAAGGGATGCGGGTGGTAATTGAACTCAAACGCGATACCAATCCCCAAGAAGTTCTCCAGAATTTATATCACCAAACTGCTTTACAAATGACTTTTGGGGCGATTCTCCTGGCAATAGTCGATGGACAACCCCGCCAGTTAAGTTTGCGTCAACTGTTGCAGGAGTTTTTGAGTTTCCGAGAAGAGACGCTGAACCGTCGCTACAATTACGAGTTGGAGAAGGCCCAAAGTCGCGTGCATTTGGTGGAAGGTTTGCTGAAAGCACTATCTAATTTGGATGAGGTCATTCAAATTTTGCGCCAAGCTCCCGATGGCAGTACGGCAAAAATTAATCTTTGTAGCCAATTGGATTTGAGTGAGGCACAAGGAGATGCAATTTTGGCTATGCCGTTGCGTCGCCTCACCAGTTTAGAACAGCAAAATTTGCAGCAGGAATTTGAGCAGATAAGTGAACAAATTAGATTGTTAGAGCTATTACTGAGCGATCGCCGCGAATTATTGAAGGCGCTGAAAAAAGATTTGCGATCGCTCAAGCGCAAGTACAGCGATCCCCGGCGGACGAAAATTGCAGAGGAGCAAAAGTCTAAAGCAGAGGAGCAGAAGAACAGAGGATCAGAAGATGATGAAGACAATCCAAAATCCAAAATCCAAAATCCAAAATTAGAACAGCCAGTAGAGGAAGCGATTTTAGAATTTACCCAACGGGGTTATGTCCGCCGCACCCAGCCATCTGGGAAAAAGTCAAAAGCTGAAAATGGTCTACACGATAATGACTTCATTATCCAAACTGTGTTGACTGACACAGAGAAAGACTTGCTAATACTAACTGGTGGCGGCAAAGTGTATCCGGTGAATGTGGGAGAAATTCCCCTAACCACTGGACGTTCTCCACGGGGCAAACCTTTGATTACTATGCTCAGTAGTACTGCTCAAAGCGCTCAAGAAGCTGTGGTCAGCCGCTTTTTGCTGCCGGAAAATCTCGAAACTAGGCAGATGATTCTCCTAACAAAGCAGGGAAGAATTAAGCGGCTGTCTCTGGGAGAATTCACTAACTTGACTCGCCGCGGAATCACGATTTTGAAGCTTAAAGACGATGATGAATTGTCATTTACCCAGTTCACCAAACCAGGGGATCATCTGATTTTAGCTAGTTCAGGTGGGCGACTATTGCGCTTTGCAGTCAGTGATGAACAATTACCAATTATGGGACGCACAGCGATGGGTTTACAAGCATTTCGGCTGTTGAGAAATCAGGAAATGGTTGGTTGTGTCACTGTCGGTAAAGATGACCAACTGCTGCTAGTTACTCAAGAAGGATATGCCAAGCGGATGGCTGCGAGTCAGTTAAGAGCGGCTAATCGGGGTGATTTAGGCACGCAAGCGCTGAAATTTGCTAGCAAAACTGACAACTTAGCTGGTATGGTTATAGCGATGCCTTCTCTACGAGACGCTACGCGAACGGCGGGCTACGCCAACGCCTCTGGCGAGATAGCTTTAGTAACGAATAAGGAGCGGGTAGTGCGGATACCTGTGGAAACAGTGCCGCTCTTAGGTAAAGATGTCAAAGGTGAAAGCATCCTCCAACTCAACCGCGATGAAAAAGTCATCACCGTGGCCGAAGTGCGATCGTAAATTAGGGTGATGTTCAACTTGCGACAAGCCAACTTGCAGGAGTTAGAGGCGCTAATCCAACTGCGTCTCGAACTCCTGCGTGAGACTGGCAATATTAAAGCTGACTCTGACACCGCGAACCTAGCAGAAGCAACTCGAAAGTATGTTGGCGAAAAAATGCCGTCGGGTGAGTTTTTAGCTTGGGTAGCTGAAGTGGATAGTCAAATTGTTGCCACTAGCGGCTTGGTATTTTTTCAACGACCCCCCTACAACGGTAATCTTTCAGGCTTAGAAGCCTACGTTATGAACGTCTATACAATTCCGATGTGGCGAGGCCAGGGAATTGCTACAGCATTGTTAAAGGAAATTATCAGCTTTGTCAGAACAACTGAGGCAAAACGCCTCTGGCTTCATGCCACTGAGGATGGTAAACGTATCTACGAGAAGCTTGGTTTTGTCTCGACTTCAAAAGAAATGGAAATTTTTTGGCACTAAGGAAAAATCAAGCAACATCGAGAGTAAGCGCAAAGACAGATTGAGCAGCAAGCATTCTCCTTACCACTTCTGGATCAATACCCAAAATTTCTAAGCAGCTTAACTCGTCTATTACGTTCAACATACTATGTTCTGTTACACGAAAACCTTGTTCATAAACGAACTGCCGTGCTTGATCGAGTGTGCCAAAATTATTATTTACTAAAGACCTGCCTGTAAGGTTAGTACCTGTTTGTAATAGCTTTTCTAAACCTGAGTCATCTTGTTGCGATCGCACTAAACTACCTGTGTCAATGAAATCAGGAGTAATCCAAACACCACCATAACAGTGAAGAATCTCGCGGATATTGGCACACACAAGTTGTTTTTCTAGCAAAGTCAGATGTGTCAGCAATCCTTCACACAAAATCATCACTGGTTGTCCAGCTTTGAGTAGAGGAGTACTCTTCCAAAACTCACTGGGACGCCTAGTAGCATCAATTTCTATAAAATGCAGGTTAGGACGTTCCTCGACAAGTTGCTGAATTAGTTGCTGTTTACAACTGATCATCTTAGGCAAGTCACTTTCAATAAAGACGATATTCGGATTGCTAGACATAAAAAGCCCACGGGGCAACAAACCAGATGCTAGTTCTAGAACTTGTGTTATTTGATATTGAGCTATCACCTGGTTGATAGCTTTATAACGAGCTTCCACACGTGCGGTAAGCAAAACACTTTTGTCTTGATTTTGTGGTTGAGATAGCTTTACCAACCCTTGCATCTCTATTAATTGCGCCAACTCCTTAGCATAAGGAATATCTGTGAACTGTCTAGCTAGACTAACCATGAAGGCAGTAAGGATAATTTTGTCAAAGTCATTAGTTTGCTGTTTGTTCATAAGTTTTTTCCAACTACTATCAAACAGTTTAAATATCAATTTATCAAATGAAAATTGCCTCAAATTATAAATTAGTTTTATTGGTAATAACTCTAACTTAACTATCTGGATGACAAAGCTAAATTAATAATTTTAGTGAGTGCGTAGACATAAAACAGTCTTAATCACCTAACTCTTCACCCACAAGACTGGTAAACAAGGTACTGTCAACGTTCAACTGTAAGCATTTTGTACTCTAGATTCCTAAATTAATGCTAAAAAATACTAATTAACCCATAATTAATACACATCTATCTGTAATTTAAATTCTTGTTATTCAACGAGTGTAGGCAGGAAAAACTACTTATATGGTAAAATAATTGCAAATTATTTTCAATAAATTTACTCTGTCAAGCCAAAAGTGTTGAGTAGTTCAGGACTTATGCACAAGCAAAGAAAAATTGAACAGCAAAGGACACGGAGGAATAAGAGTTTAAGAGGTTTTTATGTAAGTCCTATAGTTGTATCCAAAGATAGATGTTTTAGCTCATATTAATTTCTATTTTTAATGTCAAGCTATGGAAACAAAAATATAAAAAATGTTGCCTTTATGAAAATATTTGTTATATTAGTTTACATAAGGCAATAAACCTTAAGAATTAAGTTTGGAGTCCTAACAATGACAAATGCAACCACAACAAAAGTCACTACTCCCGTAATTGAAGATCGCAACGCTTGGCGTTGGGGCTTTACCCCACAAGCAGAAGTTTGGAATGGTCGCTTGGCAATGATTGGCTTTTCAGCAGCCATTTTGGTTGAAGTTTTCTCTGGTCAAGGCTTCCTACATTTTTGGGGCATCCTATAAGTTTTAATATTTAAGATGACCTATAAATAAAAAAACCTGGAGTGCTAATTCACTGCCAGGTTTTTTATTTGTTTTGTCATTTGTCATTTGTTTATTCACTAATGACCAATGACTATTGACTAATTACTACCGAATATACTCTTTAAGAACGCTGTTACGATTTGGATGGCGTAACTTGCGAAGTGCTTTCGCCTCAATTTGACGAATGCGTTCGCGGGTAACGTTGAAAATCTGTCCGATTTCCTCAAGGGTCTTCATCCGACCATCATCCAAACCGTAACGCAGTCTGAGAACATCGCGTTCGCGTGGGCTGAGACTATCGAGGACTTTTTCAAGGTCTTCGCGCAGAAGATTTTTGGAAACTTGGTCTTCTGGTGTCTCACCATCGGATTCAATAAAATCGCCCAATCGAGAATCTTCTTCTTTACCAATGGGTGTTTCTAATGAAATGGGTAACTGGGCAGATTTAGCAATAAACCGCAACTTCTCAATGGTCATTTCCATGCGAGTGGCGATTTCTTCTTCGGTGGGTTTGCGACCCATTTCTTGAGATAGTAACTTGGTAGTTTTCTTAATCCGAGAAATGGTTTCGTAAAGGTGAACTGGAAGGCGAATTGTGCGGGATTGATCGGCAATCGCGCGGGTAATTGCTTGACGAATCCACCATGTAGCATAAGTGGAGAACTTATAACCTTTTTCGTGGTCAAACTTTTCAGCGGCACGAATCAAACCGAGACTGCCTTCCTGAATTAAGTCCTGGAACGACAAACCACGATTCATGTATTTCTTGGCAATTGAAACTACAAGACGGAGGTTAGATTGCACCATCTTGTCTTTCGCCCGACGACCAACATGGAGGCGATAACGAAAGGCTGGTAGTGGCAGTTGTACTGCTTCTGCCCATTCACTATCTCGAGGATCGCGATCTAATTGCTCACAGAGTCTTTCGCGTACCCTCTCTAATTCCAGCAAATCGGCTATTTTCCGCGCCAATTCAATTTCTTCGTCTGCCCGCAACAGACGAATTCTACCAATTTCTTGCAAGTAAAGCCGAATTGAATCTTCGGTATAGTGCTTTTTCTTGCTTTGTGTCCGACGACGCGATTTAGCGGCTTTTCCAGACTTTGCGTCGTCCTCATCAGACTGAGGCTCTAAAAACTCATCTTCACCTTCATCTACGATCAGCAAGTCCTCTTCATCATCAATTAAGAGTTCTTCTAACTCGAGCTCAGGCTGATTCATTATTTCTAGGTCAGGCTGATATATGCTTTCGAGTACGTTGTTAGCCTGGTTCATGCCGCGTTCCTCATGCTCCTTGCAGAATCAATTACTCAAGATGTGTTTAGCGCTCTTTTAGACGAGCCAATTGCCAACCGAAAATAAGCTTTTTGGCAGATTTGCCAGAGATATTTTCGGGCCTTTTAGACCTCCGTTAGGAGGGTTTTTACTTTAGTTTAAGCAACTACTAAAGGTGACTTGATCACTTTAGTAAATGTTATATGTGTTGCTATCACATATTGCTTTCAACTAACTGGTCAAAAAAAATACTCGCCTTTATCGAAAAATTCGCCACTCTATACAAATGAGTTCATACTGTTGGCAGATTTTCGTATAAAGACTCTTCCGATTGTAGCCTGTTTCACAGAAATTGCACTCTTTTTGTGTATTAATCATGAATTCGTTAAGCAACTGTTAGCTATTTTCACCAAAAAGACATTGAAAACGGGATTTAGACCCGGAATTTTTTCTCCACTTTTCGGAATTGCAGTGACGCTCTTATTACATTACGAAGTAAGTACGCTTGCTGTTGCCGAATCTCATGTATTTTACACAACATTAATTACTGAGAAAGAGTGCATTATATGTTAACTCAGACTATTCGTCTTAACCTACCCATTTTTACATTTCCTTCATAAATTAAGCATCCCTTAGACTAAAACGGGTATTGTCCTTGGGTAAATACAACAACGGTGGTGGTGGTTGCCTGAAAGCAGTTAACCTTCTGCGTACTAACTACCTTAACTGAGGAGTTGAGGCGGTGGCAGAATCGATCTGATCGCAGATCAATTTAGGTTTACTAATTTGGTCTTATTCACAGGTTAGCGCACTGTGGTGATTTCAGCCCTATGAAACTTGACAAACTTTTTTTATTGTATACAAGGATATTTTAATCAATTCAAAAACAATTTGTCCTGCGAACTTGCCAATATCGTCTGAATCTTAGGCAAAAGTACATTAGATACATCCGATGCAATAGCGATCGCCACAGCACTACATGAAGATATTAACAAGTTTTCAGCCTTATGGTGTGTACTTCCAACAGCTATTACCTCGACCACAGAGAACCCAGCAGATTAGCTGATGATTTAGTTACAAAGATTTTTTGCGTAAATCAATTGTAAATTTCAATACTTTTATTTCAGTAAATTTTTGTCATCTGATGATCAGAAATCCTCAAAATACTTATTAATTGCTGTTGGATAGATGATATTTAGTTATTTTCTTCAAGCATAACAAATGTATTTCTCGCTGGTGGTTCAAATTAATCAGCGAGTCAGAGCAAAGAGTATTATCTGGACTAAATTTCCAATAAAGTTAGTAGTTATGTTAACAATCGAGCATTGATTGTTTGGAAAGTATTGACAATAAGCGAATTATATGGTTTTTACAACCGCTAAGTTTGGAATATTTGTAGTTTTTGTATTATCAAATATTTGCTCTTGTAACAAGTCAACCTAAATTTTTAATTGATTGTTCGCGACTAGTTCAAAGTCAGGGAGGCTTTCAAAGCTATCCCTAATTAAAACTGGGGACTATGAACTTTGCTGAACTACCGTGGTGTTGGGGTGGTGTTTAGACTTGCAGGAAAATTAGGTGGCAGAAGTACCTGGTCAACTACATGAACGATGCCATTGCTAGCTGGGATATCTGGCTGAGTCACCTTAGCGTTGTTGACTGTGATTGAGTTGCTGGCACGATCAACTGTAATTTTAACGGGACTACCCTCAATTGTTTTAACTTCTCCAGATGTCAATTGCTGGGAGGTAATTCCTCCAGGTATGACGTGGTAGGACAGAAGCTTGACTAATTGTTGTTTGTTTGCTGGCTGTAAGAGTTGGTCTAGAGTAGCTTTTGGTAAAGCAGAGAACGCGGCGTCAGTAGGTGCAAATACTGTGTAAGGGCCTGGTGCAGCCAATTTTTCAGTTAAGCCAGCAGCTTGCACTGCTTGGATGAGAGTTTTAAATTGTCCTTGACTAGCTGCTGACTTTGCCAATTCTGCTAAATTTTGGGTGGCTATAGTGGCAGTAGGAGTTGGCGTGACGGGCGGGACAGTTGCTGTAGGAACTTCTGCGACAGGTTGAGTGCAGGCAGACAGAGCAACTAAGCTACCTATGCCAATAATATTGAACAATGCTTTTCGTAGTATGCCTTTGCTCGCTTTCATAGCTTTGTGTAGAATCCAGTTAAATAGGGAATTATTAACAATAGTTTATGAATTTATGGATATAGTCACTCATCTAACGACATAGTTTGTAGTAAAAAAATATTAATCCAAAAATTTTATAAATTACATAGTTTGTCATCAGCCAAAAGAGGTAGTTTTTATAAAAATTAAAGTCTTTACCAAAATCTGTTGTAGGAATGTCAAGCAATACTTGAAAGCTAAAGATCCCCGATTTCTTAAAAAAATCGGGGATCTTGTTTTTTACGAATGATTTAGGACTGCTGGTATTAGATATCTAGATCGGTGAAGTTGAGTTTAGAACCATAGGTTTCGATGAATTCTCGTCTGGGTGCAACGCGATCGCCCATTAAAATTGTAAAGATGCGATCGGCTTCGGCGGCATCTTCAATTTCAACTTGCTTCATCTTACGAGTTTCTGGGTTCATGGTGGTGTCCCAGAGTTGTTGTGGCATCATTTCACCCAAACCTTTGAAGCGTTGGATGGTATAGTTGGCGTTAGCCGGAAATTTGGCGATTGTTTGATCTTTTTCGCGATCGCTATAGCAATATTCATGATTACGTCCCCGTTCCACTTTAAACAATGGGGGACAAGCAATATAAATAAAGCCTTGTTCAATGAGCGATCGCTGATATCGATAGAAGAATGTTAACAACAAAGTACGGATGTGCGCTCCATCTACGTCGGCATCCGTCATAATGACTATGCGGTGATAACGCAGTTGGGTGGAATCAAATTCATCACCTTTAACACCTAAACCGAGGGCTGTAATTAACGATTGAACTTCGTTATTTTTATAAATTTTAGCGTCGTCGGTTTTTTCAATGTTAAGAATTTTACCACGTAGAGGCAAGATAGCTTGAGTGCGGCGATCGCGTCCTTGTTTTGCACTCCCACCGGCTGAGTCCCCTTCCACGATAAAGATTTCCGATTCGCTGGGATCGCGAGAACTGCAATCTGCCAATTTACCAGGTAATGGCGAAGATTCCAGTACGGATTTGCGTCGAACTAATTCCCGTGCATGACGGGCTGCTTCTGCAGCTTTGAAAGCTTGGATGGCTTTATCTAAAATTGAGTCTGCTATGGCAGGATGAAATTCTAGGTACTCGGTGAGGACTTCTCCTACCAAAGAATCAACAATCCCCCGAACTTCGGTGTTACCGAGTTTGGTTTTGGTTTGTCCTTCAAATTCTGGATCGGGGACTTTAACGGAAATTACGGCTGTCAGACCTTCGCGGACGTGTTCGCCACTGAGGTTAGGTTCATTCTCTTTAATTTTATTGCGCTTGCGAGCGATCGCATTTAATGTCCGGGTTAGAACCGCCTTCAAGCCTTCTAAGTGCGTACCACCATCCACTGTACGAATATTGTTAGCAAAACCCAGTACATTATCCGTGTAAGCATCAGTACACCACTGCAAAGAAACTTCTACTTGTACATTGTTCCGTTCTCCCTGCACATAGATAATTTCTTCATGCAGGGGTTGCTTTTCACGGTTCATGTAAGCAATGTACTCTTTGATCCCACCCTTGTACTCGTAAGTTTCTACTTTGGGTGTATCGCTTTTTAGTAGTTCTAAACGGTGGTCAGTAAAAGTAATTTTGACACCTGCATTTAGATACGCCAATTCCCGTAGGCGACCTGATAAAGTGATGTAATCAAACTCAATGCTAGTAGTAAATATTTGGGTATCTGGCTTAAAAGTAACAGAAGTTCCGGTTCTAGCTTCTTTGTAAGGCTTGACTTGCAGATCGCTAACTGGGATACCGCGTTCATAGCGTTGGAGATGAACCTTTTTATCTCGCCAAACTGTAACTTCTACAACCTCAGACAGAGCGTTAACAACAGAAATACCAACCCCGTGTAATCCTCCAGAAACTTTGTAGCCACCGCCGCCAAACTTACCACCAGCGTGCAGTACCGTCATCACGGTTTCCAAAGCCGATTTCCCGGTACGCGAGTGAGTATCGACGGGAATACCGCGACCGTCATCTGTTACAGTCACAGAACCATCAGCGTTGATATCCACCTCTATATGAGTGCAATGACCCGCCAAAGCCTCATCGATTGAATTGTCCACCACCTCGTAAACTAAATGGTGGAGTCCTCGCGGCCCTGTAGTACCGATGTACATTCCTGGTCGTTTGCGGACGGCTTCCAGACCTTCCAGAACTTGAATCTGATCGGCACTGTAACTGCTCGTCATGTAAACTCTCCTGATGCGTGGGGTTGAAATCGCCGAAAGGCAAATAAAAGTAAAAACACTCCAAAATTGTAACACAAAAGCCTTGCTGGCGTCTCTAGGGCATTTTCAAGAGAAGTTTATACTGGGGTTGCAGTACCGTGCAAGAGGGGCAGGGGAGGCAGGGGGAGCAGGGGGAGCAGAGGGAGTGAGGGACAAGAATTAATAACCAATGCCCAATGCCCCATAACAAATGACAAATGACAAATGACAAATGACAAATGACTAAATTAATTGTAATTTGTGGGGCGACAGCAACGGGTAAATCTGGTTTGGCTTTGGCTTTGGCGATGCGGTTGGGTTCTGTAATTCTCAGTGCTGATTCTCGTCAAGTTTACCGTGAGTTTGATATTGGGACGGCAAAACCAACTGTAGCTGAACAAAAATTGGTGCCGCACTATTTAATAGATATCTGCGATCCAACAGACATGATGACAGTAGCAGACTATCAGGAACAAACACAAGCCTTGATTAATTCTCCCTCATCTCCCTCATCTCCCCCACTCTTCATGGTTGGTGGTACTGGTTTATATATCCGTTCCATTGTCCAAGGGATGAAAATTCCGAGAGTTGCACCACAGATGGAATTGCGATCGCAGCTTGAATCTCTTGGCCAAGCTCAACTCTACGCAATTTTACAACAAGTTGACCCGGTTGCAGCACAAAAGATTCATGGCAACGATTCCGTAAGGACTTTACGAGCATTAGAGGTATTTTATGTAACTGGATATCCAATTTCAGAACAGCAAGGGGAGAATCCACCAAATTATCCGATTTTGCAAATTGGTTTAGATTGCAATGTTGAAAAGTTACTTGCTCGTATTCAACAGCGTACTGAGCAAATGATAGCAAATGGTTTGGTCGCTGAAGTGGAGTATCTTTGTCAAAAATATGGCGCTGATTTGTCTTTGTTAAATACTTTGGGCTATCAAGAAATTAAGCAATATTTGGCTGGGGATATTTCCTTAGACGAAGCGAAAGAATTAACAATTTTGCATACCCGACAATTTGCCAAGCGACAACGTACTTGGTTTCGAGCATATCCACAAATTGAATGGTTTGATTCAGATGATCCTGATTTATTAGAGAAGGTTTGGCAGCGAATAAATCAGTTTATAAATTGCACGAATTCGTGAGATTTTTTTGGCTGGCGCAAAGCCGAGCCAGTGCGCCCTTGCGGTTTTTCGACTTGTTTGCGAAACGTCTCCCCTTCTCCCTTTGGGAGAGGCTAGCGCTAAGGGAGAAGCAACTGGCGTCGCAAAGACGCAAAGTTTTATCGTAAATCAAGGGGTTTAAGACCCCAACCAAAACACGTAGCGCAAAGTCGGAGCCACTCCGCCTCCAGTCAGTTTCAGTCAGGGTTTAAATCCCCGTCTGAAAATGTCTAAAATGTTTAAATTTTGAATTTTGAATTTTGAATTTTGAATTGAGTCTTTACATGAGTGTCTTAGATAGTTTCGGGATCAATGCCCATAGCTCGTAGCCTTTCTGCTAGAATTTGGGCGCGTTGTTCAGCTTGGGAAGCGCGTTGTTC
The DNA here is from genome assembly GCF_034531255.1 of Nostoc sp. ChiQUE01b. Lineage (NCBI taxonomy): Bacteria > Bacillati > Cyanobacteriota > Cyanophyceae > Nostocales > Nostocaceae > Nostoc > Nostoc sp. ChiQUE01b. Next base: position 24,906 of record NZ_JAVRBM010000008.1, read on the forward strand.
AGCTTGGGAAGCGCGTTCATCTCCAGTCGATAAAACATTACCGTCTTGGTAGCACCAGCGTAACCAAGTATCTTGTCTATCTTCAAATTTACCTTCCCACAAAGTCACGCCTAAACCAACCTGTTCTAACCAATTTTCTGAAGTTTCAAAATAGCGCCTTCCTCTAAGCTCATAAACGCGCAGGACTTTTTCTCCTAATTGCTGGTTTGGGTCATATACGATGTAGTAACTAGCACGCATATGTTCATAAATTTGCAGCTTTTTGCCTAGTTCATCACCTTCTTTATTAGAGACAATTTCAAGGACAACCTCTGGAGGTTTGCCAAAACGCCAAACCATATAACAACGATTTTGTTTTTCCCACCAATTTTCAGGCACTTGCACATCCAAGCTGAGAAAAACATCAGGTACAATGGGGGGCTGAAGGTCTGTGTAGTAAATGCCCACATTAGCTTCAGCTAAAAAAGTCTGGCTTTCTAAAGAACTGTAAAGAGAACTCACTAAAAGGCGTTGTTGTTTGGCAGATGCAAAATTATCCACAGGTGTATCATCTTCAGTGACTAACTGGTTGGCATCTGGCACATAGTAATCATCATCATTGATTAGAAGTTGCTGAACCATGATTTTATCCAGTATTTGAGAACGTTATTTCTAAGTTAATTGATTGGGGATTGCAGAGTGTATTGACTCAATATTTTATTGAAAATGAGTGCGATCACTATCTTTGCTTATCAAATTTATGTTTTTACTTCCACATTCTTTGAACTGGATATACATCAAAGACAGCATCTATACTTAACAGAGGCATCTTTTCAACTATTGCCTGAGCGATTAAAATTCGATCAAAAGGATCGCGGTGATGACTTGGCAAAGCTTCTAAAGCATAGATATGAGTCAATTCAATAGGTAATATTTGTAGATTATTCACTCGCTGTTGAGTTTCGATGAAATTAGGAAGCGACGAGCTTAAATTTAGCTTACCAAGCTGAGATTTTATTTGTAATTCCCAAACACTAGCCATGCTAAGTAGCCAAAAATTGTTAGTATCAATTAATAATTTTCTAACTTTCTGGGATAGCTTTTCTGGGTTTCCTGCTGACCAAATAATTACGTGAGTATCTAATAACAGTTTCATCCCTCACTTTCACCTAACCACAATTCATCAGGTAAAGGTTCATTAAAATCATCACTTATCCAAATTTTACCTTGGTTTAAACCTAGTACCCGTTTCTGGGGTGGTTGTTGGGGTTGAGCATATTTTTGTGCTAAAAATTCAACAAAATCTAGCACTTCTTGTTGCTGTTCGGGTGCTAGGGTTTGCAGCTTTGCAATTAATTTTGAGGTGGAATCTAAAACTTGGTAAGTCATTTCACCCTCTGCTGTTAAATGTCTGACTCTATGTTACTGTAGCCCTACAATTAACAGAATATCTGAATTCTACCATCATGCAACGCACTCGTTAAGAGACATCGCACCTTCGGTACTCAAATTATGCGATCGCTTTCATTCACTCTTAGCTGCTATTCTTGCAACAATAGTAATTACAGCTATACTAACCAGCCTGCAACATCTACCTTGAACTTTAAAAAACTATGCTTACCCAAGATAAAAAACAACGCAACTGGAAACCCATTCTCAAAGCATTCGAGGCTGTCCTTGGCAAAAATGGTGTGGTGCAACGCCGCGAAGAACTCATTACCTATGAATGCGATGGTTTAACTGGCTATCGCCAACGTCCGGCTATAGTAGTGTTACCCAGAACTACAGAACAAGTTGCCCAAATTGTGAAAATATGCAACCAATACTCTATCCCCTTCATAGCACGCGGTTCTGGCACTGGTCTATCTGGCGGCGCTTTACCAGTAGAAGATTCTGTTTTAATTGTTACCTCATTAATGCGGCAAATCCTCAGCATTGATTTGGAAAATCAACGAATAGTTGTACAACCAGGGGTGATTAATAGTTGGGTAACACAAGCAGTCAGTGGTGCTGGATTTTACTACGCTCCTGACCCTTCTAGTCAAATTATTTGCTCTATTGGGGGCAATATTGCCGAAAATTCTGGTGGCGTACATTGTCTTAAATACGGTGTTACGACTAACCACGTTTTAGGATTAAAAATTGTCACACCGTCAGGAGAAATTATCGATTTAGGCGGACAAATCCCAGAAATGCCTGGTTATGATTTAACAGGTATTTTTGTTGGTTCTGAAGGCACTTTAGGAATTGCCACAGAAATTACTTTACGAATTCTCAAAAGTGCAGAATCAATTTGCGTACTTTTGGCAGATTTTACTAGCATTGAAGCTGCTGGGGCAACTGTTTCTGACATCATCAGCGCCGGAATTATTCCTGGTGGTATGGAAATGATGGACAACTTCAGCATTAATGCTGTTGAAGATGTTGTCGCAACTAATTGTTATCCCCGCGATGCTACTGCCATTTTGCTAATAGAAATTGACGGTTTAGAAGTAGAAGTTGCAGGAAATAAGCAGCGAGTTATTGAAATTTGTAAAAAGAATGGGGCACGAAATGTTACTTCTGCTACTGACCCAGAAACAAGGTTAAAATTATGGAAAGGACGCAAAGCAGCTTTTGCTGCGGCTGGGCATTTAAGCCCAGATTATTATGTACAAGATGGTGTAATTCCTCGGACTCAGTTACCTTATGTTTTGCACGAGATTAAGACATTAAGTGAACAATACGGTTATCCTGTTGCTAATGTATTTCATGCTGGCGATGGCAATCTTCACCCGCTAATTCTTTATGATAATTCTGTGTCTGGAGCATTGGAACAAGTAGAAGAAATGGGCGGAAAAATCCTCAAGCTTTGTGTCCAAGTTGGTGGTAGTATTTCTGGCGAACATGGCATTGGTGCAGAGAAAAAGTGCTATATGCCACAGATGTTTAGCCCAGTTGATTTAGAAACTATGCAATGGGTACGGCAAGTTTTTAATCCTAAAGGGTTAGCAAATCCCGAAAAGATATTCCCTACACCACGAACTTGTGGAGAAGCAGCAAATGCATCAGCACTCAAGCAATTTGAAGGTGTGGAAAGATTTTAAGAAGAAAGGAGTTAGGAGTTAGGAGTTGGGAGTTTGGAGTCAGAATTTATTAAGTTTTGGTATCGTTAAGTATAATCATTACCAAAACTGGCTTCGTATTATTTGAAATATTCTGACTCCTGATTTCTGGATTCTGAATTCTGAATTCTGAATAATCATTTCTTTACATCATCCGGAGGATTACAACTTTATTTTGTAATTATATATATTCCGATCGCACTAGGTCAAGCTTACAAATGAATCGGGTTGTTCGCTGTTGTGTTTCTTACTTGCTGTGTTTAGGATTAGTAGTCGCTTTAACAGTTTTTTTACCCTCTTCACTGCCAGTTTATTCCCAAAAAACAAGTCATTTAACTACAGAAATTCGCGGCGTTTGGCTGACTAATGTTGCTAGTGGTGTACTATTTGTCCCTTGGGGTATTAACCGTGCTATAAATCAATTATCGACTCTCAACTTTAATACAATTTATCCTGTAGTTTGGAACCGAGGACATACTTTTTACAAGAGTGCCGTAGCCAAAATTACTACAGGTTCAGAAACTCAACCTTTGCTTAACTTCATGCACGGTGGACAGGATGTTTTAGCAAAGATAGTGACACTTGCCAAAAATAAAGATTTGAAAGTTCTTCCCTGGTTTGAATACGGATTCATGACGCCGCATTATTCACAATTAGCAAGGCGTTATCCTGACTGGTTGACAACTGGACAAGAAGGTATAAACTCTATTCAAGATGCCCCGCCAGAAGAAATCGACAATATTTTAGTAACTAAGCTGGCCTGGTTGAATCCTTTACATCCGCAAGTACAAGAGTTCATCCAAGGGCTAATTTTAGAAGTAGTCAGGGATTACGATGTGGATGGTATTCAGCTTGACGACCATTTTGGAATGCCTGTACAGTTTGGCTACGATCGCTTCACTATTGAACTCTACCAACAAGAACATCAAGGCAAAAGTCCCCCTACCGATCCTTTTAACTCAGAATGGATGCGGTGGCGGGCAGATAAAATTACTGATTTCATGGCAGAAATCTATCAAGCTGTCAAGGCAGTTAAGCCCAAAATCAAAATATCTCTGTCTCCTAACTATCAAGCTTTCGCCTACAAATACTATTTGCAAGATTGGGAAAATTGGGTAAAAAAAGGTTTAGTTAATGAGTTGATTTTGCAGGTATATCGAAACGATAAAAAGTCTTTTATCGCTCAACTAGAACTTCCATCTATAAAATTGGCTCAAAGTCTAATTCCTGTAGGTATTGGGATATCAACGGGAACGGTAGGTAATCCGGTGAAAATGGCACAAGTTAGAGAACAGGTTCAGGTAGTACGCGATCGCAATTTTGATGGTATTTCCTTTTTTTACTGGGAGAGTCTATGGGGTTACATTGTACCAGAATCACCTCAACAACGACGTAAAGGTTTTTTTGAGATGTTTAATGCAAAAACTGTCAAACTATTACAAACAAAGAAACTTTGATGCCATTCGCGCCTAAAAATACTAGATTTGGCTTTACATTGCTGTGGACTTTAGCTACTTTTGGCGGATTTTTATTGAGTTTACTCTTAATTGAAGTCGGCGAAAAGCCAGATGTTGGGGTGGTAGAGGCGGCTATCGGCGGATTTGCGATCGCACTTCCTCAAGGTTGTCTTCTCAAAGAACCGATATTTTGTATCAGGTGGATTTTGTCAAGTCTTTTGGGTTGGAGTATCATCACTGCGATCGGTATTGGTGCGGTGGGTTGGATAGTACCTAGCACTCAGATTCTTCCCCTAAGAATTTTGTCAGGGGCAGTTTATGGTGCCCTTGGCGGCTTAGGGATTGGATTGGCACAATGGTTAGCAATTCCCCAGCCTGTAGCGTGGCAATGGATATTTGTCTCTACGGCAAGTTGGGCTGTCGCCGTCCCCGTGGGTTCTGCTGTGGGGACGATCTGGCGCTACTTAAGCCAGTTATTTTTAGGTGAAGTCATTGGATTAGGCATCACTTGGCTACTAGTTGGTATCCTCACAGGAATCAATGCTCACAAATTGCGATTGTAACTCCCCTTATTAAGAATTATAAATTTAATTGATATATACTTAGATTTGCATTTTGATATATGCAATAATCTTAAAAAACTGTTAAAAATAAATTGCAGTAAGTTTGCTTTCACCTGCAAATGTATTTTCACCTTCAAAAAGCAGGATTTTGTTAAGCTGACTCCTATTAGCTTTCCTAGATTTCTGACAAGAAGTAGAGAAAGAATCAAAATTTCGATGAGCAACAGCTGACAATACTTTGCTATAGGCGCTAAAGTGCATCTACTACAAGCTTAACGACAAGAGAGCGCCTAGAAGAGTCAGTAATACAAGAGTGGGACTCTCGCATGAATATCAATCCAGTAGAATCAACTATGGAGTTGACAAAATTATCACCACCTCAAATTCTTTTCGGCACAGAAGTAGATGAAAAAAGTAGTAGTGAGCAGTTTCTATTAAGCATGTACGATTCTGTACAGGCATCAATATTTGTAGTTGATGTTTTGGAGGATGGAGATTTTCGATATGTGGCACTCAATCCCACTCATGAACGGTGGATAGGGATTTGCTCAGACGATCTCCGGGGCAAAAAACCAGAGGATATTCTCTCTGCTATTGATGCTGCCAAGGTGCGTCAACATTATGCTGACTGCGTGCGCTTCGGCACAACTATTTCTTACGAACAATGTTTGCAATTCCAGGGAGTTCCTACTTGGTGGAGTACGACTCTCACCCCACTAAAGGATGTTAACTCTAGGGTTTATCGGCTGATTGGTACTAGTAGCAATATTACCCCTGCCAAGCAAGCAGAACAAGCAGTTGGACTCCAGGCTGAACGAGAGCAACTGCTAGAAGCGATCGCCAGACGGATTCACCAATCTGTAGAATTAGAGACAATTCTGCATCAGACTACAATTGAACTGCGACAATTTTTGAATTGCGATCGCGTGTTAATTTATCGTTTCAAGGCTGATGGCAGTGGAGTAATCATTGCCGAATCAACTGTAGCTGCCAGCGATCCCCTATTGGGAAAAAACATCACCGATCCCTGCTTGGGTGGCAAACATCTAGAACACTACAGACGAGGTTGCATTCAAGTTATCGAAGATATTTATGCAGCCGACTTGCATCCTTGCCATATAGACTTCCTGACATCTTTGCAGATCAGAGCTAATCTCGTCGTGCCGATTTTCCAAAAGCAAGATATGTGGGGGCTATTGATTGCCCAGCATTGCCACCAATCGCGTCAATGGCAGCAAACAGAAACTGACTTGCTCAAGCAGTTGGCAACTCAAATCGGCATTGCAGTCCAACAGGCAGAACTTCATCAGCAACTCCAGGATCTCAAAGCCAAGATGGAGTTACAGAAGCAGAAGCACATCAATCAGTTGCAGCAGGTGCGAAACTTTGAAGCCTTGGTGCGACGTATGACAGAACAAATCCGCGACAATCTGGATCAAACTCAGGTGTTGCAGATACTTACGCAGGAATTAGCAAAGTTACTAAACCTTGAGCGTTGCCAAATTGAACTCTATAGTACCTGCCAAACTCTAGTTACGATTACTTACGAGTACTGCATTAACTTACCCCAATGTCAAGGATTAACTAAACAGATTGCAGACCATCTTGAAGTTTATCAGCCGCTGTTGCAAAAACAACCATTGCAATTTTTGGAAATTGTACCGGGATGGGAACCAAAGTTGCTAGTTATGTCCCAGATGGCTTGTCCAATTTTTGATCCTCAAGGAATTTTGGGAAATATTTGGTTGACAAGGCCATCACAAGAGGCTTTTGACGAATTTGAAATTGAGCTAATGCACCAGGTAGCAAATGAATGTGCGATCGCCATTCGTCAAGCCCAGCTTTACAAACAAAACCAGGCACAGGTAAAAGAACTAGAAAAATGCGATCGGCTCAAAAACCAATTTCTCAGAACTTTATCCCAAGAACTGGGGACACCAATAACTAGCATTAGCCTTGCAGTCCAAACTCTCGAAAGTGTCCTCACACCAGCAGAAATATCAGAGATAGAAATAGTGCCGCAACTCTTGCAGATTCTGCATAATGAGTGTGGGCGAGAAAGCAAGTTAATTAATGACCTACTCACACTCACATATCTCGAAGCCGAACCCGATCCCCCAACCTTGATTGCCATTGACTTTCAAAGCTGGCTTCACCCCATTATCGAGTCTTTTCGAAACCTCACCATCTGCCAGCGACAGCAGTTACACCTGAGTGTCGATCGGGCGCTGCCGCCTTTGGAGACAGATATCACTGATTTGGAGCGGATTGTCACCGAACTGCTCAACCATGCCTGCAAATACACCCCACCCGGGGAAGCGATCGCAGTCTCTGCTCAGTTGATCGGGGATACAGTCGAGCTTAATATTACCAATTCGGGAATAGAGCTTACCAGCAATGAACTCTCACGGATTTTTGAACCTTTTTATCACCTTTCCAAACACGATCCTTGGAAACATAGCGGTACAGGGCTGGAATTGGCATTAGTGCAGAAAATGGTCAGACATTTAGGCGGCTCAATTTATGTAGAGAGTGCAGCAGGTCAAACCACCTTCACCGTCAAATTCCCCTTTTAATTAGTTTTTTGGGTGCGGCACTAGCTAAATTGTCAAAAGTTATGCTACAATGATTATTTGTGTGGGTGACTAGCTCAACGGTAGAGCAGTAGACTCTTAATCTATTGGTTGCGGGTTCAAATCCCTCGTCACCCACTACTTCCAGCTCTTCAGAATTTACCCTTGCCTAAATGGATCTTGTGCCAATCTCTGAAATCCCCTATTTTCGGGGATAAATACCAATAAGGCTTTGACTAATTTAAATAAAAACCCTCTTCCCTGCTAGCATTCCAACGGACACGCTCACTTTACCTACTGAACGCTTAAAATCTGACAAAAGGGAATTTTAACTCAAATCATTGAATTAAAATTTTGAAGCTTAAACTTTAAGATGTGACAAAATCAGACTTTTGTCTTAGTTATAAATAACCTAGATATATTTCATGTTTTAAATGCAGATAGCGAGATTATTTTTACTGGTAAATATTTAGAATGCAAGCAATATTCACTAACTGAGTATTTAAGAAATTTAGATCAATATATTCTACCAGTTGGCAGTAAACCTGTTACCAGGTAAATAATAGTTAGTAACAAGTTTATTGCAAGTATAATTTATTTAGTTCAAAGATTCCCGTTGAGCCGTGCTAACCAGCAGTAAAACTGCTGTGAGGTGTAGCCAAGATTTCTACTTTACCGTACTGAAATATGCCAACCTCGCTATACGTAGTACCCAAGTCTATTCCAATAGCTGCAACCTTTGCACCACCACCCGTACACATACACAGTTCCTCATCGGAGAGCTCTTCGATTTCTGGAGCTTGAAAGATGTCATGGACTGTTTTATTTGTTAGTTTCATAAGCCCTTTTTAAATGCCTACAACCTGATTATTACTAAAAAACAACTAGATGTGCAATACCTGCATAGAAACATCCTACTTTTACCACCTTTCCCACTTTTTTGTTTGCATTCTACTACCTCACGCTCACAAAGACGATTGCACCACCTCAAAGTACTGAGATGTTTTGTATGCCCTACCATAACCAAGCCCGCCAAGACGATCACAGCCCATGCCCAACATCTAATGTCCGTAGACTAACAGTCAATGACTGTATTGACTTTCAACTAATCTCAAAGTACACGCAGTAAACTGGGAATGCTTTCAATCGCTGACAGCTCCCGAATTTCTGCCAAAGCTTGCCTAAAATTGCCTTCTGGCACATCATGGGTGACAACCACAATCTCTGCTAGTTCCCCTTGAAAGCCAGTTTGGACAACTGACTCCAAGCTAACGCCATAGTTACCAAAGCAAGTCCCCAATTTGCCGATAACTCCAGGTTGGTCATTCGTAAGGAAACGGGCGTAAAACCGAGTTATGAGTTCTGCCATCGGCGCAATTTGGCAGTATTCCTGATGCCCACAAGTTAATAATGGATTTGTAACTGCTGTATTAGTTTTGAGGAGAGCAACTAAATTCAAAATATCTGACGTGACAGCACTGGCAGTTGCACCAGCACCAGCACCGGGGCCAAAAAACATTACCTGTCCAATGGGTTCTCCTTCAACGAGAATGGCATTGTAAACGCCGTTGATGCTAGCCAAAGGGTGGGCTTGAGGCACTAAAGTAGGATGAACTCTGATAGAGAGGGGGGATGAGGAAGTATCACGTTTAGCGATCGCTAACAATTTAATCACAAATCCCAATTTTTCGGCGTAGGCAATATCTGTTTTGCTGACTTGCCTAATCCCCTCAGTATAAACATCTTGTAGGTTGATGCGTCCACCAAAACCTAATGATGCGAGGATGGCAATTTTATCTGCTGCGTCTAAGCCATCGACATCAGCAGTGGGGTCAGCCTCAGCATAACCTAATCGCTGGGCATCAGCTAAGACATCATTGAAGTTGCTGCCTTCTGTTTGCATCCGCGTCAGGATGTAGTTTGTTGTACCGTTAACGATGCCTATTACAGTGTGAATTCGGTTAACACTTAAAGATTGCTTTAGGGGTTGAATCACTGGAATACCACCACCCACAGCGGCTTCTAGCATGACGTATACGCCAGCTTGATTGGCAGTGGTGAAAATTTCCGCTCCGAAGCGGGCGATCGCTGCTTTATTGGCTGTGACTACATGCTTACCATTACTTAAAGCTTTGAGGATTAGCGATCGCGTCGGCTCCAGTCCACCCATCACCTCGACAACTATATCTACCGCCGGATCGTTGACAATTGATTCTAAATCTGCTGTTAAGACTTCCGTAGACAATTTTACTGCACGGGGTTTATCGAGCGATCGGACTCCCACGCGATAAATTTCTATCTCTTGCAACAATGGGTGACGTCCAGCGCTATCTTGCAACAACTGCACTGTTCCCGTTCCCACGGTGCCTAATCCCAGTATTCCTAGTTTCACACCCATTTTGCACCCAGTTTCACCAATAACAATTGTAGGTAGAGCATTTGCCCTACCTACTGATTATCCTGCTTCCTTTGTCATTTGTCCTTCGTCCTTCGTTTAAAACTAATGACTAATGACTAATGACCAATGACCAATTTAGTAAGTTTCTACGTGCCAGCGATGAGCTTTCTTAAGTTGCTTCTGGTAATCACTCCAGGTTACGCCTTCCTTAGCAGCAGCAGTAGTTAAGGCTGCATCAATACCTTCTTCCATACCTCGCAAACCGCAGATGTATGTGTGGGTTTTTTCATTTTTAATCAATTGCCACAATTCATCTGCGTGTTCCGCTACGCGGTCTTGGATATACATTCTACCGCCTTGGGGATTTTTCTGTTCGCGGCTGATGGCAGGAGTGAGGCGGAAGTTATCAGGATATTTTTGTTGAATTTCTTCCAGTTCTTCCTTATATAAGAGGTTTGGAGTTGTTGGCACGCCAAATATTAGCCAAGAAAAGCCCTTAAATTGGTATTCTGGATTAGCTGCTCTTTCCGCATCTTTAAACTGACGCCACAGATAAGCCCTCATCGGCGCAATCCCTGTTCCGGTTGCCATCATGATTACATTGGCATCGGGATCGTCGGGTAACAACATTTCCTTACCCACTGGCCCTGTAATTTTCACATCTTCCCCAGGTTTGAGAAAACACAAGTGGGTAGAGCAAACACCGTAGACTGTTTCGCCAGTTTCTGGGTGCTTGTACTCCAACTGGCGGACACACAGTGATACCGTCTTATCATCCACATCATCGCCATGACGAGTTGAGGCAATGGAATAAAGTCTGAGCTTTTCGGGCTTGCCGTTTTTGTCCAATCCTGGTGGAATAATACCAATACTTTGACCTTCTATGTACTTCAAATTACTACCAGACAGGTCAAACTTGATGTGCTGAACAATACCAATTCCGCCTTCTTTGACTAACGGCTCATTAGATATTACCTTGCCAATAAACGGAGCATTGGGACGGTAAGTGTTAACAGGAACGTCACCGTGGTCTTTTTTGGCTTTCGCTTGAGTCATGGTGTTGCCTTTCTTGTCCTTGTTCTTGAGCTGTTCTTGTGCTGGTGGTTTAGCGAAACCTTTGGTTTCACTATCAGCATTTACAGGTGTGGCTTTACCATTCCCTTCACTGTTAGCAGTTTCCTCAGTTGTAGCTAACTCGCTGACAACGCTTGTAGCATTCCCAACTGAGGCTTTCCCATTAACTGGCTCTAGAGCAGTTACAGGCTGGATGCTAACAATTGTGCCGCCTAGACGAGTGATACGTCGCATTTCTTGATTCATGCGGTTGTAAGGCACTCTGATGAACACACTGCCACTTTTACGAATCGGGTAGTTCGTTTGATCGGTTTCTTCACTCTGACGCAGACCTACCACTTCATAGAGGAAGACGCGGCTACCTAATTGTGTGTTGGCAGCACCCTCAACAGCACCTTGATTGTACATTCGTTCTACCACTCCGATAATTTACTTAACCGTTTTTCAAAAAAAACTATTCCCCTACCTTGCCAGCTTTAGTTTACCGGATTTTCGTTTCACAAAACTGGCCTTGAAGGAAAAACGGCATCATTAAATTAATGCCTTGCTAAGTACACTCACCAAAGACATGCAGGCATAGCAAAAAACACACCTGTTCACCTTCTAACGTAAAGGATAAGTCTTGTGGAGAATGTTAATAATGAATCAATTTAATCTTTTTTTCGTTAACTACCACCCCCATCAGGGAGATAGCTTTTTACCTTAGTAGCCAATGAGCAACTCACAATAGCAGATATTTTCAGAGGGCTGCTTTGATCGGTGGAAGCTACCGCTCAGTTTACCTCCAAAAGCTGCCCTTGTGCTTGCTTACTCTAGAGGTTTAAATCGGAGAATGCCAAGAGAGGAAGGTTTTCTTGCGATTGGTTTTACTTCTCCAAATCTACTACTCTTCTGGAATGTTGTTAGTTATCTTCATTACCTGTCTATGGAAAATTATATAACTAAGACAACTCAAGCTACAAATATAACGAAGATAGAGAATCGTAATCTAAGCAACTATAATTAGTTTCACTTGATGTGAAAAATCTGTCAACCTTTTATCAGTACTTTGCCATAACGTCAACGCTTTTATATGAGCATATCCATAAATTTACAGCCAATAATTTGAGTAATGCAAGTTGTTTCCTCATTCGTTGGATAGATTTTTGCTTTGAATATATTAAGTATTGTCGAGCAGGAATTACAATTTAGGAACATTATAAAATTTGCAGCAATAATAAATTCTAGCTTATAGTCTTGATTCTATAAAGTCACAAGTACCAGACTGATAAAGGTGCAACGCTGATGGGCGGTGCTGATCCCCATTTTTAAATTAACAACTAAATTAACAAAAAAAATGATTCATGAACCAGTTAATTCTTCTTGACAGTAATCTTGTATGGGATACCCCCTTCTGTTAAAATCAAATATATCACTAGGATTAAATACTTACCGGCACCAACATTCAGGCTAGTCCGACGAGTAGCAACTTATAAAGAGAAGGCAGGAGGGAGATAGCGCCGGCGGCAAGCGAGTCCGCGAGCGTCGGTCAGAAGGCAGGAGGAAAGAAGTATGAATGAAAATTTTTTTATTTCTGGGTCAAAAGCCCAGTTTAAAAATAAGAATTGTATTGAGCGAAAAGTGCCGTGAGATTCAAGACATCTACAGCTTAAGTCCCACGCTTTAAAACGTGGGTTACTCCTGCCTCCTGCTTCCTGATTACTTTGTTGCCTACTTGCTTGGTGTCTTATAGATGTGCTAGGTAGCAAGAACGCAGGATAAACCAAAGAGGTAAACTCCTGGCTTCAGAATCTGCTGTGTGAAAAATTATTGACACAACTTTAGTATTTTAGAGGAGATTTATGACAAGAAAGCCAGAACGCGTGGTACTGATTGGAGTAGCCGGAGACTCTGGGTGCGGTAAATCTACGTTTTTGCGTCGTTTGATAGATTTGTTTGGTGAAGATTTAATGACAGTCATCTGCTTGGATGACTATCACTCCTTAGATCGCAAACAGCGCAAAGAAACAGGGATAACAGCACTAGACCCCAGGGCAAACAACTTTGACCTGATGTATGAGCAAATTAAAGCGCTCAAAAGTGGTCAAGCGATTGATAAGCCGATTTATAACCACGAAACCGGCTTGATCGATCCACCAGAGCGGGTGGAGCCAAATCACATTATAGTAGTTGAGGGGCTGCATCCTTTATATGATGAACGGGTGCGATCGCTAATCGACTTCAGCGTTTATTTCGATATTAGTGATGAAGTCAAAATTGCCTGGAAAATCCAGCGAGATATGGCTGAACGCGGTCATCGCTACGAAGATGTTTTAGCGCAAATAAATTCTCGCAAACCTGACTTTGAAAAGTTTATCGAACCACAAAGAGAATTTGCTGATGTGGTTCTCCAGGTATTGCCCACAAACTTGATCAAAAACGACACCGAACGTAGAGTCTTACGGGTACGTATGCTCCAACGGGAAGGTAAGGAAGGCTTTAATCCAACCTACCTATTTGATGAAGGTTCAACAATCAATTGGACTCCTTGTGGACGCAAGCTAACCTGTTCTTACCCTGGTATGCAACTGTACTACGGTTCAGATGTTTACTACGGCCGCTATGTCTCAGTACTAGAGGTGGATGGTCAATTTGACAACTTGGAAGAAGTGATTTACATCGAAACCCATCTCAGCAATACATCCACCAAATATCAGGGTGAATTGACTCACTTGTTACTCCAGCACCGCGAGTATCCAGGTTCCAATAATGGAACTGGTTTCTTCCAAGTGCTTACAGGTTTGAAGATGCGTGCTGCTTATGAGCGGTTGACAGCTACGGAAGCAAAGTTAGCAGTTCAGGTTTAAAGCAGCGGTGTTTGTGTCAAAGCTTGTGGGGGCGCTTCCGGGTGTCCCCATTTTTTGTGTTATTAAATACATTTTAACTAAAAAATAATTAGCATAGATTCATTTATCTGACTTACGGATATTTACCTTATAGTTAGTGGTTTTTATCAATATCAAGAAGATAGTAACGACTAAAGTATAAATATTGTTATGATTTCATAAATTAGTAGTTGAACTAAATGCTTACATTTAGTCAACGAAAAAACTCTCGATGGAGGAATTTCCTTTGTCTCGTCGATATCTATTTACCTCTGAGTCAGTCACCGAAGGTCATCCAGATAAAATCTGCGATCAGATTTCTGATACTATTTTGGATGCCCTATTGACACAAGACCCTAGCAGTCGTGTCGCCGCTGAAGTCGTAGTTAATACTGGTTTGGTGCTAATCACTGGTGAAATAACCACCAAAGCTAATGTAAATTTCGTCAATCTCGCCCGGAAAAAAATTGCCGAAATTGGTTATACCAATGCTGACAATGGCTTTTCTGCTAACAGTACCAGCGTTCTGCTGGCTTTAGACGAACAATCACCCGATATTGCCCAAGGCGTTAACACCGCCCAAGAAACCCGCCAGCAAGATAGTGATGAACTATTCGATAAAATTGGTGCGGGCGATCAAGGTATAATGTTTGGTTTTGCCAGCAACGAAACACCAGAACTGATGCCCTTACCCATCAGTCTCGCTCACCGCATTGCTCGCCGATTAGCAGCAGTCCGTAAAACAGGTGAATTGTCATACCTACGTCCTGACGGTAAAACCCAAGTAACTGTGGTCTACGAAGATGGACGTCCAGTCGGTATTGATACGATTCTAATTTCAACCCAACATACAGCCAGTATTGGGGAAATTACGGATGACGCGGCGGTACAAGCCAAAATTAAACAAGACCTCTGGTCAGCAGTGGTCGAACCTGTTTTTGGCGACATTGACGTTAAGCCTAATCAGGAAACACGTTTTTTAGTCAACCCCACTGGCAAATTTGTCGTTGGTGGCCCTCAAGGAGACTCTGGTCTAACAGGACGGAAAATAATCGTTGATACCTACGGTGGCTATTCACGACATGGTGGTGGCGCTTTTTCTGGCAAAGACCCCACGAAAGTTGACCGTTCTGCTGCTTATGCGGCTCGTTATGTGGCGAAAAATATTGTCGCCGCTGGGTTAGCAGAAAAAGTTGAAATCCAGTTATCTTATGCTATTGGTGTAGCGCGACCAACAAGTATCCTAGTGGATACCTTTGGCACTGGCAAAGTGGATGAAGAAACCTTACTGGAATTAATTAACCAGCACTTTGAACTCCGTCCAGCAGGGATTATCCATACCTTCAACTTACGCAACTTACCAAGTGAACGAGGCGGACGTTTTTATCAGGACGTCGCGGCTTACGGTCACTTTGGGCGGAGTGATTTAGATTTGCCTTGGGAACAGACCGATAAAGCCGAATTGTTGAAGCAAGCAGCAAATGAGTCACTTTCGGCACCAGTTGCTTAAGCAGTAACTTAGACTTATAGGCTACTGTAAAAACTTAGTTTATCTATGTGAGGGTATTGGCAACTTGACAAGTTACCAATACCTTTATTTTTTAATAACCACTTGAATATCGAAAAATATAGCAAGGGATTCGGGACTGGGGACTGGGTGAAAAGTCTCTTTGTGTCTAGGTTTCATCATCTGTTAATGTCCTAACCACCAAGGCTATTGCTATAACCCTCTTCTGTCACTCTCCAGGAGAGCGATCGCGCTTAAGCCTCATGAGGCAATCAATACAAGCTATACTATTAGAAAAAAATGGGTCTTGCATTTGTTATTAGAGAATAATCGCGCGATGCCTGCGGTAAATGCTCGCCTACGCTTGCTATACAAAAGCTCTAGAATTCAGAAATGACAAATGTTTTCGGAAAGTGACAGAAGAGGGATAAAACAGGAGTCATACCAATTCAAAATTCAAAATGACGCTCTTTACGAGACGCTAAAAGCGAACGCGGACTCGCTAACAGTGCGCTAACAAAATTCAAAATTAAGAAAGTGAAACCTAGCATGTATTTCAGGGTTTGATTCTGTATCATGTTTTTCGTGAAATGGTATCAGGAGTCAGAATTCAGAATTCAGAATTCTAAATACTCTAACCATGTTCCTTCAGCGTACTGTTGACAAATGACAAATGACAAATGACCAATGACTAATGACTAAATCCAAAAATAAGCCAGGATGAGAGTCAGGATAGTTAGTGGTAGACCAAAACGTAAATGTTCCCAGAATGACAACTGATAACCAAGTTTTGCAACAGCCTCAGCAACAATTAAGTTAGCAACTGAACCTAACAAAGTTAGATTACCTGCTAAGGTAGATCCTGCTGCTAATAGTAACCAGATTTTTGTGTCTGGATGGGGAAGTAAATGTTGTAGTAACAAAACTGCGGGAACATTGGAAACTAAATTTGAAAGCAGAGCAGTAATTCCTAATATGCTCAGGGGATTAGAAACTAAACCGCTAAATAAATTCAATATTCCTAATTTTTCTACTCCACTGGTAACAATAAATAGTCCAGAAAACATCACCAGTAAATCCCAATCTACTTTATTTAAAATTCGTTGCGGTTTGATTCGCCTAGTAATGAACAGTAAACTGGCAGCTACAAGTGTTGCTTGGGCTGG
The DNA here is from genome assembly GCF_034531255.1 of Nostoc sp. ChiQUE01b. Taxonomy (NCBI): domain Bacteria; kingdom Bacillati; phylum Cyanobacteriota; class Cyanophyceae; order Nostocales; family Nostocaceae; genus Nostoc; species Nostoc sp. ChiQUE01b. The sequence continues at coordinate 41,591 of NZ_JAVRBM010000008.1, forward strand.
GGGTATTCCAATTAAAAATGCAATTAATAGTCCTCCTGTTATTAATAGGCTTTTAGTAAGTAACGGTTGAAATATACGGTAACGCACAGGGGTTACACTCGGACAAGACTTAGTAGAACGAACATCAGGATAAAGCCACCACAATAAAGCAATTTGGATCAACAAACTTACTAATGCGATGGGAGTCAACGCTTTCGCAAAATCCAGATAGCTGATACCAGAGAACGAACCAATTAGAATATTTTGCGGATTACCACTTAAGGTAGCTACTGAACCTAGATTAGTTGCTCCTGCCAAAGCAAGTAAGTAAGGAATAGGATTGAGGTTCAAAGTTTGGGTTAAACCAAGAACTAAAGGAGTCAAAATTAGAGCAATGGTATCATTCAGAAAAAAAGCGGAGAGAATCCCACTGCCAAAAGTTAAAACAATTAGCAAACCCAGAGGGCTGCGAGTAAAGTGTGTAACTGTATCAAGGGTTAATTGGAAAAAACCAGCATAAGCTAAGTTTGTGCTGATTACCATCATACTAAACAGGAAAATCAGCGTTTTATAGTCTATGGCAAGCCATGCTTCTTTGAGGTCTAATACCCCGAATGCCATCAGCAAAGATGCACCAACTAAAGCAATACTGGCTCGGTTCATCCGCAAACCAGGTAGATATCCTAAACCCAAACCTATATAAGTCAGCCCAATGATGATGTACCTGAAAACAATCATGATTTTGCTATATTATTTTGACTAAGTAGTCATTGGTCATTGGTCATTGGATTTTAGTGCATCACTTGGTCTTCGCTGTTTTTGCATAAGTCTTTAGTGATATTTTGTAAGCTTTGGAGAGGTAACAATACCTTATATAGCAATCCTAAATCATTCGTGAAAAGTTAGATCCCCGACTTCTCAAAGAAGTCGGGGATCTGGCTGGACACCGAGAATTTTCACAAATCAGATAGGATTGCTATATAAAAATCGTGCCAAAGATACTGAGAACCGCTATATTTTCGTAACTAATGTAGAGACGTTGCAGTGCAACGTCTCTACAGAACGGTATTGCCATAAGAAACCCCCTCTGCTTTTGTCATAGTAAAGTGATTACAACGCAGAGGGGTTTCATTTTTCTTAATATTTTTGTAGAGGCAGGTTTTAAGGATAGATTCTGGCAAAAAACTAGTTTATTGATTTAAAACCTACCAAAACCTGTGTTGTATTGATTTTTACCTATGTACTCAGTTCAACCTATTTCCAATCGGGAATTACAGCGTCTTCTCCACCAATCCCGATTCCAGTGTTAAATATTTCCGCATCAGTAAGATTTAGATCGTTCATTGATGCTTGATACACATTAGAATCGTGAATCGTAGCACGAGTAAAATTTACTCCGTTGAGATTGACTTGCTTCAAATTCACATTACTTACATAAGCCGATGTTAGGTTAGCACCTGCCAAGTTTGCACCAGTTAAGTCAGCACCTTCGAGGTTAGCTCCTACAAGGTTAGCTCCTTGGAGCTTCGAGCCTCTCAAGTCAGCACCAATTAAATGAGCACCACTAAGATTAGCTCCTGATAGTTCGCACTTAACACATTCCCCAGTTGAAAGCAGCTTTTGTAAATCCTGTGGATTCTCGGCTCTAACCGAGCTAGCGAAAAATAGGGGTGTTGCTAAGGCCATGGCCGCTAATAGCTGGAGTTTCATAATTTTCCCCCTTAATAATCGAGTTGCGTCCGTTCTGTCCCTCACAGCTCTATTATCTCACTAAACTTTGTGAGGTCAATCTATCTTGTGACAATCTATCTCCTGACAAGTTAATTGCGATCTTAAACACAAATAAAAGTGATGTCACAAATGCCATTAATTCCGAAATTTTGGCGATTTTTACCCAATAATTCCTCAAAAATGCCAGTATTAAATCACGATTAAATCTTTTTAAAAGTAAAAACTGGCGCTACTTGCTATAGCTGATGAGACAAGTATTTATACTTATTAATTAATAGTTTAGCTTAAGTCCTTAGATATTCTCGCATATACTGATTAACCAATTCCGGCTGTTCTTGCTGCACCCAATGGCCACAATTAGGAATGTACTTGATTTGAAAATCCCTGACATAAACTGCGGTATCGTAGGTTAGTTCCTTGCCAAGTGCAGTGTCGTTTTCTCCCCATATCATCAGCGTTGGCACTTCCAGAACGCCCCAACTTGGATTTAGCATTCTCTGCTGAAAAATATTGCGGTAATAGTTCAACATTGCTGTGAGGGCACCGCGTTTTGCAGCAGCATCTTTATATGCGTCAATATCCGCTTTAGTAAAAGCACTCTTGTTAACTGCTGTACCTTTAAAAGCTGTTTCAATAGCTTGGTAGTCGGAAGATTGTAAAAGTAATTCTGGTATCCACGGTAGTTGAAAGAGAAATATATAGTTGCTACGTAGCAACTGTTGGGGAGTGCGTAAGCCTTGAGCAAATTTGGCAGGATGAGGTAGGTTAAGAATAATTAATTTTTCTAACATTTCAGGGTAAGTGTATGCAAAATTCCAAGCGATCGCACCTCCCCAATCATGTCCAACTAATACACATTTTTGGTATCCTAATCCTTTAATTACTCCCTCAACATCTTTGATAAACTCATTCATTACATAAGCTGATTGCTCATTTGGTTTATCACTATCGTTGTAACCACGCAAGTCAAGGGCGACAACTTGAAAATTTTGGGCAAATTCTGGTATTTGATGCCGCCAAGAGTACCAAAACTCAGGAAACCCATGCAACATCAACATTAAAGGGCCTTCACCTTGGGTTACGTAGTGTAGTTTCACCCCATTAGTAATTATATAATCGTGTTTCCAAGAACTTTTTATGAGAGACATAATTAATCAAATATCAATATTATGTTTTGATCAGCCACCAAGAGCGCAAATATGCGATCGCTTTTTCTTTTTGTTTGGCTTCGACTTCGATCCACGGTGCTTGATGGTAGACGTTGGGCATCTCGGTAATCAAGTCGCTGTGTTTTCTGTCATTGAAAGCTTGCTCACCATTGGAAATATGGACTAATTGCCAATCTGGATTTGTCCAAGTTTCTCGCGCTGCATAAAACATGGATGCTACACTCGGATGATCGTAGCTATCTAAATTTTCGTGGCAAATATGGTGATGGGCATCAAATACCATTGGCACGCCAGTTTGCTGACATACTGCTAAAATTTCATTGGCACTATAGGCATATTCGTCATTTTCTAAAGTTAAGCGGCTTTTGATATTTTCTGGTAGTTCGGAAATTACTTTTATTAGTTGTTCAGGACGTTGAGATTTGCCACCATGAATATTCATCAATGACCAAGGCGATCGCGGTAAGCCCAGTAAATCAAGTGTACGGGAATGTGCTGCTAGGTTCTTGATACTTGCTTGTACCACTGAGGGAGAATCAGAACTCAGGACTACAAATTGATCTGGATGCAACACCATTCTTATGTTCAATGCATTTGCTTGTTGACCGATTGTTGCTAAATCAGCGCTCATTGTCTTTAATATATTTGCCCCGATGTCGTCTTCTAAGTCACTTAGGGGAAATAAAGCAGAAGACATCCGATACAGTTGAATTTTATTTTGCTGACAAAATAATAGGGCGTCATGCAAGCGTTGTAAGTTATGTCGATACAGTTCACTCAGGGCGCTTTCACGTTCACTAAAGTCCAGTTTTAAATATCGTGTGCGTGTGATTGTCCGAAAGCGCACTTGTTTATCAGAGGTAATGCAAACTAGCCCTAAGTTGGGTATTACAGTTTTTTGACACTGCTGTGCATTCGGTAAATTTTGAAACTTGATTACAGTCATTAACTATATTTACTAACTGTTGGCTATTTTTAATATTTTTTAATTTAAACAAGTTCTACCACTGACTTACGACTATCTAAAGAATGAACTCCTAAGTCACAACACTCCACTAAGGGACTTCCAAGTAAAAAAATATCCCATCGTCATGGAGGCAGGGGGCAGAGAGCAGGGAGAGTAAGAAAAATAGAACCGGAATAAATTGGATAATTTATTTTTTGGAGTTCTCTAATTTCACTTTGGTAAATAAAGCCCAGCGCTATGATTGGGACGAGGATAACTTTTAGGCATTGTGGCACTAAGTTTGATTACTTATAAGATTTACACAACAATAAATACAGGCGTGGTATCGTCGGCTAGTCAATGTTTAGATGGTGCAGTGCCGAGAATTTAAATTTATAGAAATGGCAATAATTGAAACCCGTGGTATCTGGCTGACCACTACTGATAGTAAAGTTCTCAGAACGAAGGAACGCATTGCTAAGGCGATGGATTTCCTGGCTGAGACGGGATTTAATGTGGTGTTTCCCATTGTTTGGAATAAGGCAGTAACTTTGTATCCCAGTCAAACAATGCAGCAGACTTTTGGAATCGAAATTGACCCAATCTTTGTAGGCCGCGACCCTTTAGAAGAAGTTGTGATTGAAGCGCGGCGAGTTGGGTTGAAAGTTATTCCTTGGTTTGAATACGGTTTTGCCAGTTCCTACAATTTGAATGGTGGTGTACTTTTACAGAAAAAACCGGAATGGGCTGCGCGTGATTGTAACGGTAACTTACTGAATAAAAACGGCTTTGAGTGGTTGAATGCCCTCGATGCACAAGTGCAAGAATTCTTGTTGAACTTGGTGCTGGAAGTTGTAAAGAATTATGATGTGGATGGTGTTCAAGGAGACGATCGCTTGCCAGCATTACCCTCTGAAGGTGGGTACGATCGGGGAACTGTCAGCCGCTATCGCCAGGAATTCGATCGCAATCCACCACAGAATCACAAGGATAGGGAATGGTTACAGTGGCGTGCAGATATTCTCACTGAGTTTTTAGCGCGTCTCTACTGGAAGGTGAAAGCGGTAAATCCTAATTTATTAGTAGCGATCGCACCCAATATCCATGATTGGGCATTCCAGGAATATCTGCAAGACTCGCCTGCATGGCTGAAGCGGGGAATAGTTGATATGATTCAGCCGCAGATTTATCGCCGTGACTTTAGAAGTTATGCTGCGATCGCTGATAAACTGGTAAACCAGCAGTTTACAGATGCGACACTGCCCAAGTTAGTACCAGGAATACTGATGAAGCTTGGCTCTTACTGTATTAGTCCAGAATATCTGGTGCAGGCAATTGAATACAATCGTCAACTTGGCATTCAAGGAGAGGTATTCTTTTTTTACGAAGGTTTGCGCGAGAATAACCATACCCTTGCTAAAGTTTTGCGAAATGGGCCTTATGCTAAGTCTGCATCATTTCCCACTCTGTTAGATTTGAGTGCAGGAGGTGTGAGTTACAAGACAACATCTTCTATTTGGTCAGGAGTGGAAAATTTGTTAAAAAAGATTTTTTAAGGGAAAAGGCGCGTGGAATATAAATTGCCAGTGGAAAAGGTAATTAATACTTTAAAAGAAGATTTACCGACACTTTTTCAAAAAGATATTTCTTATGACATTTATACACAGGATATCTATTTTAAAGACCCGGTGAATACATTCAAATACAAATTTAACTATCGGATTATTTTTTGGACTTTACGATTTCACGCTCGGCTATTTTTTACTCAGATTTACTTTGATGTGCATGAAGTTTATCAGTCAGCTGAAGACACGATTTTAGCAAAGTGGACAGTGCGGGGAGTGTTGCGCGTTCCCTGGAAAGCAGGGTTGCTTTTTAATGGCTATTCAACGTATAAACTCAATCAAGATAATTTGATATACGAGCATATCGACACCTGGGATAGAAGGCCAGGAGAGATTTTACGGCAGTTTTGGCAAAGGGAAGGTTCTTGAAACAGTAATTTTTCGATTGCTAACTCTCTAAAATTTCTGGTTGATACTCTTGACAAAATCCTAATCTGAGCGAATGAAACAGCCCTGCCTTTTTAAGGGGGATTGGGGGGGATCTGAAACGACTAATTGCGCTAACCGAGAAGTATTGCCCCATATTTAAGATTGCGATCTAAGATTGTTGGGTATTCTATAAATTTGCGATCGCCACTATACAGATGATTGAAGTTGAACATCTGAGTAAAATATACGGCTCTACTCCAGCGATTACTGATGTCACCTTTAGCGTCGAACCTGGGGAAATTTTAGGGTTGTTGGGCCCCAATGGCGCTGGTAAAACTACAACCATGCGGATTCTGGCTGGTTATTTACCGGCAACTAATGGTAATGCCCGAATTGCTGGTTATGATGTCCATGAAAATTCCCTAGCTGTACGCCAACGCATTGGTTATTTACCCGAAACACCGCCGTTATACCCAGAGATGACGGTGGAAGGATTTTTGCATTTTGTCGCCCGAATTAAGGGAGTATCAGCAGGCGATCGCCCTAACAAGGTAGTAGCCGCCATCGAACGCTGCAACTTAGAAGAGAAGCGGCGGGTGATTATTCGCAAACTCTCTAAAGGATACCGTCAAAGAGTAGGAATTGCTCAAGCGATCGTCCACGATCCACCAGCGATCATTTTAGATGAACCCACCGTTGGACTCGATCCCCGACAAATAATTGAGGTGCGGAATTTAATTAAAAGCCTTGCTGGTACTCACACAATTATTCTTTCCACACACATTCTGCCAGAAGTGAGCATGACTTGTAGCCGCGTCGCCATCATCAATCGCGGTAAAGTTGTGGCAACTAATACACCAGAAAACTTAATGACTCAGTTGACAGGTGGTTCAGGATATGAATTGGAAATAGAAGGAGAAGCTGCTCTAGCAAAACAGGTATTGCAAAAAGTTGCGGGTGTGAGTTTGGTAGAATCAATTCTGACAACCGGAGGTCATCAACCCCAGGCAAATCGTGCTTACCTGCGGGTGATATCGCAACCGGGAAAAGAACCAGGAAAGGATATTGCCACAACATTAGTGCGGACAGGATTCGGTTTACATGAACTGCGACGCGTTAACGCTACCTTAGAAGATGTATTCTTGCAACTGACCACAGAAGAGAAAAATTTCGATACTGAGGTAGACTTAGCAGCAGACAACGAAGGAGAAGCAGCGTAAATGGGTGTAGTGCTGAGTAATATTATTGCCATTTATCGCCGAGAGTTACAGAGTTATTTTGTATCACCTTTGGCTTATGCGATCGCAGGCATATTTTGGTTCATCGCGGGATTATTCTTCGTGATGATTTTGCTAGGCCCAGATGGCATTTTGGTAGGAGTCGCGGCAATAGATGCACAAGGGCAACAACTCGGAGTGCCAGTACCACCGATAGATGTCCCCTACGAATTTATCCGGGCATTTTTAGATCGCATGGGGTGGCTATTGTTGTTTATCCTGCCAATACTCTCGATGGGACTCTATGCCGAAGAACGGAAGCGCGGCACTTTAGAACTGTTAGCCACGTCACCAATTACCAATTGGGCGGTAGCTGTAGGTAAATTATTAGGTGTGATAACGTTTTTTATCACAATGGTTGTACCCATGCTAGTGTTGGAAGCGATCGCCATTAGTGGATCAAATCCACCAATGGCAATCTCAATTCCCTTACTGGGTCATTTTGGATTAATCTTGCTAGCAGCAGCAATTTTATCTGTAGGAATGTTTATTTCTTCATTAACAGACAGCACAATTCTATCAGCTGTTTTTACCTTTGCAGTAATCTTATTATTGTTATTGATTGATTTAATCGCCAGAATTATCCCTGGCCCCGTAGGCGAAGCTTTAGGTTATCTATCGTTGCTGAAACATTACAACACCTTAATTCAAGGCATTTTTGATACTAGCGCCTTAATTTTATTCGCCAGTTACATTTTTTTGGGAATCTTTCTTACAGCTCAATCAATTGATGCCCTGCGTTTTCAAAGACAGTAGTCATTTGTCATTGGTCATTGGTCATTGGTCATTTGTCATTTGTCCTTAGTCATCTGGTACATTGCCAATTGAGTTTAGGTAGGAGTTTAATTTTGGTGGTAGTTCGTTAATGATTGTTTTGATTGCATTTATCTGCTCGGTAGTTAATAAGTTACGAGTGTAAGCTCGTCTTAACCAATGTTGAGTTTCATTCAAAGAGTCTCTTGCTATTTTTATAAAACGTCTATTTTCTTGAAAACTACCTCTTCCTACACCTTCTGCTATATTGGCAACGATACTATCTGCCGAACGTACAATCTGTTTACCAATCGTATCTTTTGCAAAAAAATTTCATCCTTCAACAATTTTCCAAATGTCATCAGCTAATTGTTCTGATAATTGATAAACCTGTAATTCTTGGAAACGCTTTGTCGCCATTTATTCAGTTATATTGCTTATCTTATTTTTAGTTACTCAATTTTCGTCCATATATTTTTACTTGTCACTATTTTTAGACAAATGACCAATGACAAATGACAAATGACCAATGACAAATGACAAATTATGAAGATAGTTGCAAAAAAGAAACTGTGGAAATATCTGTTTTGGTTGGGCCCATTCCTAATTACTGTCGGCTTAACAGTTGGATTAGTCTCTGAACAATGGGAATTAATTCCATTAGCATTTCTGATTACAGGAATTGTCATCAGTGGGTTGGGGATAATATGGCAAAGCTATGAAACTAATTGGTGGAACCGTCGTTCTACCCAAGCTGGGACTAATGCCCTAGTAGCGACTTTAGCAGTACTAGCAATTTTGGGATTGATTAACTTTTTGGGGACTCGCTACCACTTACGAGCAGACTTAACAGAGGCTCAATTATTTACCCTTGCACCGCAGTCACGTGAATTAGTAAGGGTTTTACCACAGCCAGTTAAGGTGTGGGTGTTTGATATTAACCAAAATCCCCAGGACAGAGAACTGCTAGAAAATTATCAGCGACAAAGCTCAAAATTTAAATATGAGTACATCGACCCCCAAAGTAGGCCAGGACTTGCAGAAAAGTTTGGCGTCAAAGATTATGGAGAAGTTTATTTAGAATCTGGCGATAAACGGCAATTAGTACAAACAATAAATGAAAATGAGCGCTTGTCAGAAATTAGATTAACTAGTCGCCTGCAACAACTAACAAATTCAAACACAGCTAAAGTTTACTTACTCCAAGGTCATGGCGAACGCCAACTTTCGGCTGGTAAAGGTGCAATATCACAAGCAGTTCAGGGATTAGGCGATAAAAATTTCACAACATCACCGCTGAATTTAGGAGAAACTTCCAAAGTTCCTCAAGATGCGGCTGTAGTGATAGTAGCTGGCCCCAAACGAGGACTGTTTGAGGGTGAAGTCAAAGCTTTGCAAGAATATCTTAATCGCGGCGGTAACTTACTGCTGATGATTGATCCTAATACCGATCCCAAATTTAACAGCTTGCTACAAGAGTGGGGTGTTCGTCTAGATAATCGTTTAGCAGTCGATGTCTCTGGCGGAAGCGTTGTAGGACTTGGCCCTGCTGCGCCCTTAGTAACAGAATACGGTCAACATCCGATTACCAAAGATTTCGGTAACGGAAATTCTTTTTATCCGATTGCTCGACCACTGGAAATTACCTCTGTGCCTGGTGTTCAGGCTACTCCACTCCTACGAACCAAACCCTACCCCAACAGTTGGGCAGAAAGCGACCTCCAAAGCGAAAAATTGGAATTTAATGCAGATAAAGACCTGAAAGGGCCTCTAACCTTGGGCGTTGCCTTAACAAGAAAACAACCAGCTAAATCTGCTTCCACACCCCAAGCTGCACCGACACCTTCACCCCTGCCATCACCAACCAGCCAAACCAAGACTAGCCCTACTCCTTCCCCTTCCCCCAAGACTCCGCAAGCCTTACCTTTACCATCGCCAAGCACTCAAAGCAAGGCTTCCCCTACTCCCCCTGCTTCCCCTGCCCCCTCTGCCTCCCCTGCTCCCACTCCTTCCCCTACTCCCTCATCTCAAACAGCCACTGAGTCTCGGTTAGTAGTTTTAGGAAATTCCGATTTTGCCACCGATGGTTTGTTTCAACAGCAATTAAATGGAGATGTATTTCTCAACTCAGTTACTTGGCTAAGTCAACAGGATGAGCAACCCCTTTCCATTCGTCCTAAAGAACCGAAAAATCGGCGGATAACCCTGACAACCACACAAGGTAATCTTTTAATATTGTCATCTCTGTTAGTTTTACCCTTAATTGGGTTTGCGATCGCAGTTATTATTTGGTGGAAACGACGGTAAAGTGAAGAATTCTTCCTCAATTCCAATGACAAATGACAAATGACAAATGACTAAAAAATGAAATTGCCGCGAACAACTTTAATTTTGATACTGCTAGCGCTAGGTTTAGGTGGTTTTGTTTACTTCCATGAAATTCGGGGTGCAACTGTGCGCGAAGAAATCAAGGAGCAAAAGCAGAAAATTTTCTCTTTTGGAGAAGATGATGTGCAGTCTTTAGCAGTCAAAACAAAAAAACTCACCCTGAATCTGGAACGTAACCCTGAATCTTCTAGTAAGCCCAAGTGGTTAATCAAATCTCCCATATCGGGCCCAGCAAATGATGCTATTGTTTCTTATTTAATGGATTTATTGGTCAAAGGTAATAGCGAACGCACTTTATCAACTCCAGCAAAACAGCTTGGAGAATTTGCCTTAGATCCACCCCAAGCTACCATCAATATCACCCTAAAAAACCGACAAAGCCATCAGTTGATTTTGGGTAAATCTAACTTTAACGGTCGTTTTTTATATGCTCAAGCTAACCCTGCTATAAAACCCGATGGAAATACAAATGTGCTGTTGGTATCTACAGATTTTGCAAATGCTGCGAATCGGGAACTATCAGAGTGGAAACAACCTGTAGATAATAGTCAGAAACTACCTCCGCTCACTATTCCTAAGCCGATTCCGACAAACAGCAAATAATTAATTCAAAATCTGGCGATATTATTATGACAAATCCGACAGCAACATTGCTGATTTCCTGCCCAGATCAACGAGGATTAGTGGCAAAATTTGCCAATTTCATTTATTCTAATGGTGGTAATATTATCCATGCAGATCAGCATACAGATTTTGCTGCTGGATTATTCCTTACCCGCATTGAATGGCAATTAGATGGGTTCAATTTACCGCGAGAATTTATTGCCCCTGCATTTAATGCGATCGCACAACCTTTAGACGCTAAATGGGAAATACGTTTTTCTGATACAGTACCACGCATTGCTATTTGGGTAAGTCGGCAAGACCATTGTCTATTTGACTTGATTTGGCGACAACGTGCTAAAGAATTTGTGGCTGAAATTCCTTTAATTATTAGTAACCATACTAATTTAAAGGTAGTGGCAGAGCAATTTAATATTGAATTTCAGCACATTCCTATTAATAAAGACAATAAATCAGAACAAGAAGCCCAACAACTAGAATTACTACGTCAGTACAAAATAGATTTAGTTGTATTGGCGAAATATATGCAGATTGTTAGTGCAAATTTTATTAGTCAATTTCCGCAAATTATTAATATTCATCACTCCTTTCTACCAGCTTTTATCGGAGCAAACCCCTATCACCGAGCTTTTGAACGGGGGGTAAAAATTATTGGTGCAACTGCTCATTATGCCACTGCTGATTTAGATGCAGGCCCAATTATTGAACAGGATGTGGTGCGAGTCAGTCACCGTGATGAAGTTGATGATTTGCTGAGAAAAGGCAAAGATTTGGAGAGAGTTGTATTAGCAAGAGCGGTGCGATCGCACTTGCAAAATCGTGTATTGGTATATGGCAATCGAACAGTAGTATTCGAGTGATTTTATATCCAAACGAATGTAATTGTACGAGATATGAGTATAAAAATATTAAGAATTATCGCTGGGTTTGCAAAAGCGAAGTTAAATAGCTAATAGCCTGATAGTAAGAAGATATTATGATCCTTGACAACTTCATCGTTCGCAAAATGAACAGGTCGGAAATTGATTTGGCGATTACTTGGGCAGCAAGCGAAGGTTGGAATCCAGGAAGGTATGATGCTGAATCTTTTTATCAAACTGACAAGAACGCTTTTTTATTGGGCGAGTTGAATGGTGAGCCAGTGGGGTGCATTTCTGCTGTTGCTTACGATCAACACTTCAGTATTATAGGTTTTTACGTTGTGAAACCCCAATTTCGTGGGCGGGGGTTGGGTATGAAAATTTGGAAGACAGCAATTGACTATCTAGGTGCTGACCGTAACATCGGTTTGGATGGTGCAGTAGCTCAACAAGATAACTACAAAAAGTCTGGCTTCCAAATCGCTTATAACCATATTCGTTATCAAGGGGTGGGTGGTGGTGTTGTGCCTGCTAGTATTGTCGAACTCAAAACAGTGCCTTTTGAAGAATTGGTAGCTTACGATTGCCAACTTTTTCCTTCTCAGCGTTCAGTGTTTCTGCGACATTGGATTGAACAGCCAGAAAGTACTGCTTTCGGGTTTCTCAAAAATGGATATCTTGTTGGTTACGGAGTTATCCGGTCTGCTTATACAGGTTTTCGGATTGGGCCACTGTTTGCTAATGACGAAGAAATTGCTGAAGCCTTATTTCAAGCATTGCTTGCAGAAAATCCTCATGCTCTAGTGTTTGTTGATGTGCCGGATGCAAATGTACAAGCGATTAACCTAGTTCAACGTTACCAATTACAGCCAGTCTCTCAAACTGCTCGGATGTACACTAAAGAAATTCCTAGTTTACCTATTAATCGCGTCTTTGCTGTGACAAGTTTGGAACTAGGTTAGAAATAGACAAACAATGTGTTTAGACCTCTAATATACAATCCCACTGTGAGCGCGTGAGTTTTTTTTGAGTCTATAGTAATATCCCTCTTTTGTCACTCTCCGAAAACATTTACCATTTCTGAATTCTAGAGCTTTTGTATAGCAAGCGTAGGCGTAGCCCGCCGCAGGCATCGCGCGATTCTTTTCTAATAACAAATACAAGACCAATTTTTTTCTAATAGTATAGCTTGTATTGATTGCCTCATAAGGCTTAAGCGCGATTGCCCTCCCGGAAAGTGACAGAAGAAGGGTAAAATTAAGTAATCCATTCTAACGAAAGGTTAGTCTTTCTACTAGGCAGATCAATATCCCTCAAATTTCTACCCTCGCACTGTCTTGTCTGGAAGTACTCCAAGTTCTTCCCAAAATTCATCATCGTAAGTAGCATGTTCCCAATTTTTAGCTGCTTGAATTTGCTCCTTGGTAATGCGTTTCGCACCACGCAAATCAGCCCCCTCAAGATTAGCTTTTTCAAACTTGGCGTAGTGGAGTTGAGTTTCTTGAAAATTAGCATTACATAGGTTAGCGCCTCGAAGGTCAAGACCTCCAGCCTTGGCTTTGTAGAGGTTAGCAGCTTGCAAATTTGCTTTTTGGAGATTTGCTCCTGATAAGATCGCTCTTTCAAGGTTAGCCTTTTGTAAATTGGCACTTTCAAGATTGGCATCCCATAACATTCTAGATATTTCTGTAACTTCTTCTAGCACGACTCCAGGAGCAATTTTATGTGCCCCTGCTTTGTTAAGAACAAAGTTTTCTGGAAACAAAGTTTCTGAATCATAAATCGCGCCAAAAAAAGTGCAACCATCAAGGTTTGCCTCACGAAAATCAGCACCGAATAGTCTTGCTCCGCGAAAATTAACACGATAAAGATTGGCTCCACGAAAGATGGATTTAGTAAGATCAGTATTCACGAATCCGCAAACCCACAAATTGGAATTAGCTAAATCAATCTCAGGTAAAACTGCTCCATCAAATACACCAGTACGTATTGTGAGTGGTTGACCTGATGCGTCCCGCTCCTTCGCTAAATTTTGAAGTGCCATTCTCAAAGCATTACTAAAGAGTCTTTCATCACCTTGGCTCATTGACCGAGCTGCATCAATTGCTTTCCAGTATTCAAATTGTCTGCTCTCGGCTTCAAGCCTTGTTCGCTCTTCACGTTTAGGGATCTCAAATAGAAAAGTGATTACAGCAATCAAAATACCTAATTTGCTAAGGGAATCAAGTACTTCAATAAATGCTTGTTTTTTCAACCATGCAGCAAACTGAGTTGAAGACAGTAGCAAGGCGATTAAAACAACGAAAATTATGATCCAGGTAAACCACTTTGTATGCTTTCTTGTCCACAATAAGAATCTAGTTTGTGGTTTTGCTTGGTTGTTTTTCATCTTGCTTGCTTAATTACTGCGCCTTGGTGTTTCACTCGATTGTCTTAACTTAATTAATAGTACTGCTAACGTTGTTAAAACGATTACCTAATTGCCAATGTTACACGTTGGTTCAAACTGGACGAACAGGCTCTTAAATTGCTTTGTCTATCTGGGTGACGCTTTGAAACTAACAAATGATTACATCAGGTTATCTTTAATTCCACGTTTTTGGCTCAAATATGTAATGCAGACCCAGTTGTCTGAAATCGGTTTTGAAACAGCAAATTTTTACCACCGTCGTCTAAGATTAGGATCTGTCCCCAAATTTTTCTCAACCCGTTGAAGCTTAGTACAAGAACTTGAGCAGGTACAGAATCGGCTGGAAACCATTCTTAGTAAATGTGCCATTGTTTAATCGCCTCCCTTACAGAAAAAATAATGATTTCAAGAATGGCTAAAATGCTGTAAGAAGCGATCGCGCTTTGTTATAGTCGCCAGTCTCATAATGTCATTTACAGATAAACGTCCTCTGGGTTGGTTGTTGCAGCAGTTTCAACTCCAGCCAGGTAAACCCGCCATTGCCTCTGGATTGCGTAGCCTTTTTATACTGGGTGTCCCGATTGGAATTGGCATCATTACAGGTCATGCTGCTGAAAGTGCGATCGCCACTATGGCAGCTTGGTTCGTTGGCATGGTAAATGTTGACGGAGCCTACCGTCAGCGAGCGATTGCGATGATCGCAGCTACGATTGGGGTAACTTTGATGTTCCTAATCGCAAGTCTGGTTAGCAGTCATCTCTGGTTAGCTGTCCCGACCACGTTCTTGGTAATATTTATCACAGGTTTAGCAAATCTCTATGGTAGCGTGGCTGCATCTGTCAGCTTGATTACTTCGATTATGTTTGTGATTGCGCTGGCTAGATTCGCTGCATTTTCTAATTTGCCTACTCTGATTCAACACTGTGGGCTATGTCTAGCTGGTGGAACATGGACAACTGTCTTGTCATTAGGACTGTGGGTAGTGCGTCCTTATGTACCTGCAATGCAGATAGTCGCTAACTGTTATTTCTCATTAAGCAATTTTGTGGACTTGGCAGGCCAGAGAGCATTAAATCCAAAAGATCGTCAGGAGTGGGAACAGCAATTTTTGCAAGCTCAGGATACAGTTATTCAGAACTTGACATCTGCCCGTAGCGTCTGGACAACTATCTGGACTAGGCAAAAAGGAGCTAACCTACGAGGAAATCAGTTACTCGTATTAATTGAGGATATAAATCAAATTGTCAATTCTGTTGTAGCACTGAACGAACTGCTAGCGATCGCATCCGAACATCAATTATTTTCTCGGTTACAGCCAGAAATTCAGCAAGTTATGCAACAGTTGGCAATTGCTCTGCAAATGTTATCAGAAGCCATCGCTAAAGGAAAAAACTCACCTCACTTAGGGGATCTGGATCGAAGTATTGAAGCACTAGAACACCAAAGCCAAGTTCTGCGTTCTCAAGTCCTCAATCAAACCATCACTGCTCAGACAGATGAATATTCTGATCTAGTTAACCTTGGGAAGATTACAGCCAGTCTGACAAAGCTGGCAGAGCAAATTCATACTGATGCAGAGATTGTTACAGATTTAAGCCAAGGAAAACTGCGTAACAGCATTGCCCAGCGAGATATTTCCCCCCCAGCCCAACCAGAGTCTTCTACAATTATTGATACGCTGCGAAATAATTTCACTTTTGATTCAGTCCTCTTTCGTCATGCGTTGCGTCTGGCATTAATAACAACGTTTGCGGAATTACTTGCCTCGCTATTCCAACTACCTAGAGGCTACTGGATAACGCTCACAGCTTTAGTTGCACTTAAACCTAACTTTGGCGGAACGTCCGAGACAACAGTCCAAAGAGTCATCGGTACTATTTTAGGTGGAATTATCGGTATTGTTCTGATTTTACTAGTTAAGAATCAATTGGCGAGTGCAGTTTGTTTCCTGCTGTTAGTGTTTGTGGCGATGTCGGTGCGATCGTTAAGCTACAGCATATTCATCATACTGCTCACTCCCGCCATCATATTGCTACTCAACATTATTAGTGCAGGTGGCTGGAAGGTTGGAGTATTGCGGATCTTCGATAGCTTGGCTGGGGGTGCCTTAGCGCTGCTTGGTAGCTATTTGCTTTTCCCTCGTTGGGAACGACAGCAACTTCCTGCACAATTGGAAAAAACAATTCGAGCTAATCTTAGTTACTTTCAACAGGTGATTGCTAATTACCTCCATCCAGAACATAATGCATTTGCTGATTCTATCAACATGCTACGCCACCAAGCAGCGCTAGAAAACGTCAACGCTAACGCCGCAGCTCAACGATTGTTCAGCGAACCTCGTCACATTCACGGAGAAATCGAACCTGTAATGACGCTGATGGCATATATTCGTGGCTTTTTCAGTTCGGTTACAACTTTAGCAGAACATCTGCGGGAATTTAGCGGCGAGTACCAATTTACTGAACTCAAGCGACTTGCCGATACCATTGTCCAAGTTTTGGAAAACTTAGCAGATGCCCTTGCACAGGGACAGCCACCCCAACCATTACCAGCACTGGATAGCGAGCTCGAAGCAATTCACAACCAAATCCAACAGCTACATACTGCTCGGTTATCAGAGATTGCCACCAATTCCAACACTTTAACTCCCACATTACAAGCCGTTCGAGAACAAACTCCGCTCTCCACAGAACTGGATCGAATTGTTAATGAAATTAAAGTTATGCACTGTGTAATTGCTCGTTTGCAAGAATAATTTTCTTTTCGCGCTGGCGCTGCCCTTTGTACATCACGCGGATGTTAAGGGACTTCCAGAAAATAAATTATCCAATTTACTCAGATAATATTTTGTTGTCTTCCCCCTGCTCCCTGCTCCTCGATCACTGAGCGTAGCCGAAGTGCTGCTCCCCTGCCTACCCAGCGATGGGATATTTTTTTAGTTGGAAGTCCTTAACCTCTTGATTTTTTGTGAGTCTACGATCGCAGCTACCAGTTTGGCAGGATCGGCTGGTTTTGCAATATGGAGTTGAAATCCGGCTGTAAAAACCTGTTTTTGTGTGGTTTCTGCAGCGTAAACACTTAGTACAGCATTTCATTAATTCGTAGCGAATTAAATTTGGCAATACGTTGCAAT
>NZ_JAVRBM010000008.1:58954-179890 GCF_034531255.1 Nostoc sp. ChiQUE01b
GCCAATGCATCCCTCTGCAATGTCAATGCATCCCTCTGCAATGTCAATGCATCCCTCTGCAATGCCAATGTATCCCAATACAATCTTAATGCATCTCGATACAATGCCAATGCATCCCTCTGCAATGTCAATGCATCCCTCTGCAATGTCAATGCATCCCCCTACATTAAAAATGCTATGCTTTTACGCAAAACTGTACTTAGGGCGATCGCGGGAATTTGCCCACCTAAATGGCGGGGTATAAGATACTTTACTTGAGTGGATCGTGTCCCCAATTCTTCAAAGAATAGCACCAGCGTGTGTGTTCCAAATCACCCGATGGCTTCTGTGCAAGATGACGGTGGACGTAACTAATAACTTTCTTCATGTGCGAAAGATCGTCGTTAGTATAATCATCTTTTCTCTGCAATAGCTGGATGATACGCCGTCCAGATTTATGACCGATTGACTCATCGTCGCCATCCTTTTGCCCGACAGTTTGTGACTCATCCGTATCTAGCCAAGACTCTAGTTCCTTGGGTGTCATATTGACAACTTGATGAAACTCGTCAATCACCGTTTTAACATCTTTACTCATGACTAAGCTTTACTCCTCTACTCTCTTAAGAGCATCAGGTTTGTGAGCAGCTTGTTTTCCTGTCTGATCGCTTTCAACTAAGTACTCAGGGTTATCTTCACTTGCAGCAATATGGTGTTCTTTAATATCTGTAGGTGAAGTGAGCTTCTTTACTACTTTGCCAGTTGTCTTGCCTTGTGAAGTGTTCCATTCAACCCGATCGCCTTTTTTGAATTGTTCAGTCACATTCATCTCCTAATTTGATGTTTTATACCTGCTAAAGTCACATTATGTCTGCGACTGGAAAAGCAGCCATCATTCTAGTGATAGAGAAAACATCCGTTATTAAGCCAGTAATTTAATTAGTGTAAGATAAAAAAATTAGGCGATCGCTCCAACTAGCTTGATACAAAAGCTGTGCTGCATCTACGCCCGTCGTAGACATTGCCCCATAATGTAGAAAGATTAAGCAGATTTTCAGAAAACTCTCAATGAGCCAAACTAGTCTAAATTTAGTTGCAATATCTATCTTTCTCATGACCCTATCGGTACTGGTGGGGCCATTCTTCAACTTATCACCGGCAGTACCAGCACTGGCTACCTTCACCATCTTAGGCATAGCGACATTAGATAGTTTCAGCTTGCAAGGCAAAGGTGGTACTATCTTTTTGGATTGGATTGCTGGTTTTTCAAAAGAACACCGCGATCGCATCGTCCACCACGAAGCAGGGCATTTTTTGGTTGCTTACCTGTTGGGTATTCCCGTTACTGGCTACACACTCAGCGCTTGGGAAGCCTGGAAACAGGGGCAACCTGGACAAGGCGGCGTTAGCTTTGATGATGGTGAATTAGCATCTCAACTAGAAGTAGGTAAACTCAGCGCCCAAATGCTAGACCGCTACTGCACTGTTTGGATGGCGGGTATTGCTGCTGAAACCCTAGTTTTTAATAATGCTGAGGGTGGAACTGATGATAAAAGCAAGCTGATAGGAGTCTTGACAATTTTAGGCTTTTCTGAATCAGTTTATCAGCAAAAACTGCGTTTCCATACCCTCCAGGCAAAAACTCTATTGCAAGAAAATTGGTCTAGTTATGAGACTTTAGTTAGTGCCATGCGACAACGCACTTCGGTCGAAGATTGCCATGCTGAGTTAAGAGTAGGGAGCGGGGGATAAGGGAGATGAGGGAGATAGGGGAGCAGGGGAGCAGTTGTAGTAAGTCTTTCCCCTCTGCCCCTCTGCCCCTTTGCACCTCTGCCTCTTGTACCCAATGCCCAATGCCCCAAGCGACGAGGCGACTATCCCTCTCCACACCACTTGCGGGATGGAGTTTACCGTCGCTTTGAATGAAGAGTTTGTAGTAAGCACTTTAGTGCTAAAAAATAAGGACTAAAGTGCTTACTACGAACTCATTAATGTCATCTTAAACAGAAAAGTTATTCAACTCTGGCGCGCAGTGCAGGAGATGGAAAAAGATTTTCAAATCCAGCTTGTCGCTCAGTTAAAGATTCTAGAGCATCGTTCCAAAGACTTTCATAATAAAAGAAAATTACGCCTAGACCCCGTTCTTGGGCAGCCCGCACCTGAGACTTAATTTGCTGCATGGGAACTGGGTTATTTCGTAACCCTGTCATAATGCCAACTCCAGTTGGAATTCTTTGTTGCGCTTCTTGAATTTCTGCGCGGGAAATATTTGCCACAAAACTTTTCAGTTCGGGACGATAAATTTGCACAATTAACTCGTCCACAATATTTTGTC
This sequence comes from Nostoc sp. ChiQUE01b, assembly GCF_034531255.1. Lineage (NCBI taxonomy): Bacteria > Bacillati > Cyanobacteriota > Cyanophyceae > Nostocales > Nostocaceae > Nostoc > Nostoc sp. ChiQUE01b. The sequence continues at coordinate 61,269 of NZ_JAVRBM010000008.1, forward strand.
GCATCCAACCTAGCCAATCTTGCAAGTGAAACTTGTAAGCCAAATCATAGTAATTAGGAGAAACAGAGAAAATCGCCTGGGGTTTTCTCTGTTTTACAGCTTGGTTAAGTTTTACCATGAACGCCGTAATTTTATCTGCGCGCCACTTTACCCATGCCGCATCTTGGGGATTATTTGGGGGAGGATTCTTGGTTTCTTTGGTGTACAAAGCAACTGTATATTGATCGTAGCCAAACTCGTGAGGCAAACTCATGTGATCGTCAAACTGAATGCCATCGGCATCATATTGGGTAACAGTTTCCAACACAAGATTAGTGATGAACTGTTGCACTTGCGGAAAGAACGGATTGAGCCACATCACTTCACCAGCCGCACTGATCGAAGTTTGGCTGCCATCCCGCTTTTGTGTGAACCAATCCGGGTAATTCATTGCTAGTTCTGACGTTGGGGGAGCCATAAAGCCAAACTCAAACCAGGGAATCACTAGCAATCGTTGGCGATGGGCTTGGTTAATCAGGTCTGCCAGAATATCATGTCCATCTGAACCTTTGTAGACAAAAGGCTGAATACCTGCGCGTTGTGCTAAGGCACTAGGATACATCACATAGCCAGAATTCCACACCACAGGATAGATTGTGTTGAAGTTCATCCGCCGCAGTTGACTTACTGCATCCTGTACTTTGTCTCGATTCTTGAGGGTGTCAAAATCATTAGTGGTCATCCAAACCCCGCGAATTTCCTGACGGGGTAACTGTGCGAAGGCGCTGAAGCGTCCACCTTCAGTGATCGCAGGGGTGAAACTGTCCACCAACAATACAGTAACAAACGATATTAAAATAAGAATCGGAAAAAGAGACTTGAGTAGTCGCCGCCAACTTTGAACAATAAATGATGATTTCATGAATTTGAATGATGCATTAGCTACCCACACAAGCCACTGCTCACTTTTACGATTGAATCTACTAACCATATAGTTTACAAGTATTTATGCTTAGTACAAAATTGATGAGTTAGTAGTTGTTCGTTCCTTGCTTATGGAACTTTTGCACCAAAAAAACTAAAGTAGACAAATTAAGATAGTTGACGCAGCTAATAAGCATTTGTGCCCAATAGATATTTGGTATGGGGAATGGGGCATTGGGCATTGGGCATGGGGCATGGGGGACAAGGTAAAATTTTCTTTCCCTGCCTCCCCTGCCCCCTGCCCCCGATCTTCACATTCCCCGACACCCTACCTGTGTCACAATAAAGAACTGTAATAAGAAAAATATTGTTAAGGTAATTTAGTGAGTCCAACTGCTCAATCCACGACAAGTGCACGTCGCGTAGTATTTCCTTTTACGGCAATTGTGGGCCAGGAAGAAATGAAACTGGCGCTGCTATTGAACGTGATTGACCCCAAAATTGGGGGTGTAATGATTATGGGCGATCGCGGCACCGGGAAATCCACAACTATCCGGGCGCTGGCGGATCTGCTACCAGAAATTTCTGTGGTTGCTAATGACCCCTTCAGTAGCGATCCTAGCGACCCCGACTTGATGAGCGATGAAGTCCGCCAACTTTTAGAACAAGGAGCGGAAATTCCCATAACTCACAAAAAAGTCCAAATGGTAGACCTGCCGCTAGGAGCTACAGAAGACCGAGTTTGTGGCACAATCGACATCGAGAAAGCTTTATCTGAAGGTGTCAAAGCTTTTGAACCGGGACTACTAGCAAAGGCTAATCGCGGCATTCTCTATGTGGATGAAGTCAACTTACTAGATGACCACCTTGTAGACGTGTTACTCGACTCCGCTGCCAGTGGATGGAACACTGTAGAACGAGAAGGTATTTCTATCCGTCATCCAGCCCGTTTCGTGCTTGTGGGTTCTGGGAACCCCGAAGAAGGCGAACTACGCCCCCAATTACTCGATCGCTTTGGGATGCACGCAGAAATTCACACAGTCAAAGAACCAGCTTTGCGGGTGCAAATAGTGGAACAACGGGCGGATTTTGACCAAAATCCGCCAGTATTTCTCGAAAAATACAAACCCCAGCAAGAAGCATTGCAAGAGCAAATTGTCAATGCTCAACAGCTTTTGCCAGAAGTGAAAATTGACTACGATTTGCGGGTGAAAATTTCTGAAGTCTGTTCAGAATTGGATGTGGATGGTTTGCGGGGTGACATTGTTAGTAACCGCGCCGCCAAAGCCTTAACAGCTTATGAAGGACGCACTGAAGTTACAGTTGATGATATCCACCGCGTAATTACGCTATGCCTGCGTCACAGACTGCGGAAAGACCCTTTAGAATCGATTGATTCTGGCTATAAAGTCGCCAAAGTTTTTAGCCGTGTTTTTGGCGTCGAACTACCAGAAAGTGATACTGCACAAAAAAACGGCACAGGTCAAAAGTTAGGAGTGAGGGGTTAAAAGTTAGGAGTTAGGAGTGAGGAGTTAGAAGTTAAGAGTGAGGAGTTTTGAATGGAAAGCTGCTTCGTAACTCATAACTTTAATTCTTCACTCACCACCGACTATATAATTCACAACTCCTAACTCCTAACTCATAACTCATAATTTCTAACTCATAATTTCTAACTCCTAACTCATAACTCATAACTCATAATTTCTAACTCCTAACTTTTAACTCAACACTAACTATGAGAATTTGGTCTTTTTGGTTCAACAGCTTTGTTCTATCTAGCCAATACAACCCGCCCAGGTTTGTAGAATTATTGATGCTCTTATTAGCGATCGCGATGTTGGCAATAGCCAGTATTTTACCCGACATACCCTATTTAATCTTAGGCTTGAGCTTAGTAGTTGGGGCATCTATTTCCATCTTAGTGCGGGAAGCGATCGCCCCCTCACCCCAGAGACGAATTACCCAACTAACAGCATCCCTATTACTCATCATCAGCCTTTATGGCTTTGCTGATTTAATGCACACTCTTTAATGGGGAGTGGGGAGTGGGGAATAGGGAATAGGGAAGAAACTTAATTAACAATGTCCCATGTCCAATGCCCTTCAGGAGTGCTGAGTGCTAAGTGCTGTTAGCGGTAGCGGGGCGTTTAGCCCGTGCTGAGTGGGAAATCTCACTTCTTTACTCGGAACTCGAAACTCGGAACTGTTTTGCCCAATCCCCAATGCCCAATTACCAATTCTGCATTTCCACCAATTCCATACACAATTCATTAATTTGCTCCAAATCAGGTTTATGAGGTAGGGCAGATTGTTCGCAAACAATCTCCATTTCGGCGACCAAATCTTCTGCCATTTTCATCACCTGTTCATAAGAATACTCACCCTTTAAAATAGCTTTTAAATCTTCAACATCACCAGCTGTTCTCCTATCTACAATCACTTCACCTCGCCGCAATATTTCTACTCCACTGCGTAACAATCTAATGCAGTGCATTCCATGTTTCAGGTCAAAACCCGACTTTCTTTCCATTTCTGCTCTAGCCGGATTTCTATTTTCCTGCCAAGATAAGTAAGCCTTCCATTCTCTTAAAGCTATTTGATAGCTTTGGCTTTTCTGAAGCAGACGGATAAAATCTTTACGGCTATTGGTTAACTTTTGAGTATATTCCAAAGTTTCATCAGGTAAAGTGTATTGTTTTAATACCCCTTTAAAATCAATATCTGCTGTCAGCAATTGATATAATTGTTCCGCTTCTTCCAAAAATTCAATCCGCCCTCTGATTAAGTTATAGAGATATTCCAGAAAAGCATTTAGCTCATCTTTGCTCAAAGGTGCTTCGTCTTCTATAGCGAAGTCAGATGGTATTGGTTTTTTTTGCGGTGGCTTTAACAACCACTTACGATGAGTTTCCATCTTTTTGATTTGGGCAAAGGCATAACCAGTATAAGTATGTTTTACCTTCTTGCTCAAAAATAACTGTTTACGATCGATTAAATGCTGTCCGACTGCGCTTAAAAAAGGATAGTTATTCAACCAAAGCAATTCTAAAACATTGGGATTCGCGCCCGCTAATAACTGGAGGATTTTTCTTAATTCATATATAACTGTGTCTTTGTTACCATCAACGAATGGAAATATTCCTGGTTCATCCCAACCACTATCTTTTTGTTCTATCCGATCAAATCCCAAATAGTACTTTTTGGGTGCAATAAATACTCCCCGATAATCAAAGTCAGAATCAGGACGATTTAAACCATAACCGTGGCTACCTGCCAAACCAATTAAAATAGTTCTTTGCTCAACTTCTATTCTTTTCATATCACCTGATTAAAATATAGTCATCCTAACTCATGAGTTAAGCAGGTGGCGAGATGGAGAGTAGAGAACAATACGGTTCAGTTAAGGAAATTTATCCGTTGAGGCAGGCAGGGGGAGCAGGGGATGCAGGGGAAGCAGGGGGAGAAAAAAAAGCTTATCTGAACCGTATTGGAGTAGAGAAAGGAATCATCTGCGAACCATAAAATCCCCAACTTCTCTAAGAAATCAGGGATCTGAGCCTCGGTTTAACAGAAATGCCCCTAAAGGGGATGATGCAACGCTATCCCCTTCAGGAGCAAAAATTGTCAATTCAGTTGTTCCTATACTTTCGAGTTCCTATGAACAGGAATTATCTAGGATAAATGTGGCGTCTATTTCCCCATCCTGGATTGACAATGGCAGCTAAATCTTCCTCAGATAATTTGCTGATTTCGCTGTCTAGTTCTTTGCCGTTGAAATCATAGCCACGCTCTTGAGCAATTTTGATGAAGGCTTCTGGATCGGCTGTTGCTTTGAGTCTTTGCTGTAATGCTTGATCTTGTTTTATAGCTTGAAAAAGTCGGGCAGCATTTTCCTGTGTCATGACAATCAATCTCCTGTTTGAAATATCAGGTTTGAATGTGATAGTTTAACTTTTGAGGATTCACTAACTTTTGTAAAGAATTTCTAGATGAGACACCTTATATTTGATATTAAAACAAAGAACAAAAATGTGTTGATTTTGATAAAAAAATATAACTTTTCAGCTAATACTAACTAATGTTAATTTTTGGTCGATTCAGCCCTAAGATAGTAGCAATTTTTATCTAAAAAGTATTTGTTCTGACTTATTGTAAATACAATTTACATTCGTGCGAGTGGGCGATGTCTACAACGAGCTACGTCTATACTCATGGCGACAGTTGGCTAATCCCTCGCCAGTCTTGGAAAATGAGCAAAAGAACAGATTGACATCCTCCCCGCACTAAAAGTGACGGGGATTCCAAAGATTACTCCTTGGGCTTCCTCTTTCCACGACTCGGCTTACTTGGAGGAGTTTCCCCACCCAAGCAGAGGTCGATATCTCCAGAGGCGTACCGGACACATGCTACAAGTCGGCAGAGCGCAAGAGCGCAGTGTCCTTAGTTCCGACGTGACCCGCCGTACTTAATCCTTTTTCTAATATGTTCCGTGCCGCGTTCCAATCCCTATCTTGGGTATGTCCACAATGAGGACAAGAATGGGTTCTAGTACTAAGAGATTTCTTCACAACTTGCCCACAATTAGAGCAATTTTGCGAAGTCAAGTGGGGAGGCACTGCAACAGTTACCACGCCAAATACTTTGCCAAAGTACTCAACCCATTCACGAAACAAAGACCACGATGCGTCACTAATCGACTTAGCCAAGCGATGATTCTTGACCATATTCCGCACCCGCAAATCCTCATACGCCACAAGGTCATTAGACCTCACCACGCACCTTGCTGTTTTCACGGCAAAGTCTTTACGCTGGCGACTTACTTTGAGATGCTTACGCGCAAGTTTATTTCTAAACTTGCCTCTATTGTTGGAACCTTTTTTAGTTTTCGACATTCGGCGTTGCAGTCGTCTCAAAGACTTCTCACTTTTACGGAGATGTCTAGGATTGGCGATTGTTTCCCCATTACTATCGGTCAAAAAGTGGTTCAATCCCACATCAATACCAATAGTTTTACCCGTTGGCTCTCGTCTTTCTACTCGCTCTTGGTCGATGCAAAACTGACAATAGTAGCCATCAGCACGACGCACAACCCGTACTCTCTTAAACTGCTTGAGTTGGTAGAAATGCAAGTCACGGGTTCCCCAGAGTTTAAAGGTTCCTGCTTTAAAGCCATCACTAAAACTAATGTAGCGACGGTCAGCAGAAAATTTCCACCCACTGGTTTTATACTCGACAGAACCATGCGTCTGACTGCGCTTGAAACGGGGATAACCCTTCTTTCCAGGTTTGTTTTTCTTGCAGTTGTCAAAGAATCTGGCAATTGCACTCCATGCTCTTTCGGCACAAGCCTGTCGAGCCATAGAGTTAAGCTTGTCCACCCAAGGGAAGTTTTTATCGGCAGCAAGTACAGCACAATAAGCACTTAACTCATACCTGCCAATATTTCGGTTATCCATCCAGTATCTAAGACAAGCGTTGCGAACAAAACGAGCGGTTCTAATCGCCTCAGAAAGCGATTGATACTGCTCGTTTGTTCCTTCAAGTTTTGCCTCAAATACCAGCATTTTTACGTCAGGTACACTAACGTAATTATATCATGTCACAACCGAATAAATTCGGTCATCCGCTTATATCCCCCTTTTAGAAAAAGGGGGCTTTACGCATCACGTCCCGTAATTAGCTGATTTTTCATTTTCAGGCTGACCAGACAGCAATGCCAAACCCAAAAATCCTCTTAGAGCTTGACTCGACGCTTGTTAATAAAATACTATGTTAGATTGTCTGTCTAATTCCTGCTCGGATCAGGTAGACATATTACAAAGGCTGGCAAAAGCATCTCTATAGGAGGTAAAAACCAGCTACCTGTACGGCAACCTCAAGGACAATTCCATGACCTACGCAATTATTGAAACTGGCGGCAAACAAATACGAGTAGAGCCAGGGCGGTTTTACGACATTGAACTGCTTGCGATCGCACCCGATGAAAAAGTTACAATAGATTCCGTATTACTCGTGCAGCACGATGGCGAAGTCACCATTGGACAACCATTAGTAACAGGTGCGACTGTAGAAGGGACTGTACTGCGACATTACAGAGGTCGTAAAGTTCTGGTATACAAAATGAAGCCGAAAAAGAAAACCCGCAAAAAGCGGGGGCATCGTCAGGAAATTACCAGACTCATGATTGACTCCATCACTCTTAACGGTGCAGTATTTGCTGCCCAAGGAGAAGCGGAGAAGGAAACTCCCGTTGTAGATGACACTGCTGCTGAAGAAGTTGAAACCGCTGCTGAATAATAAAAGAAGTAGATACACAAGAGGAAATCATGGCTCATAAGAAAGGAACAGGTAGTACACGTAACGGTCGTGATTCTAATGCCCAACGTCTGGGTGTCAAGCGTTATGGCGGCCAAGTTGTACGTGCAGGAAACATTCTCGTGCGTCAGCGTGGTACTAAATTCCACCCTGGTAACAATGTCGGTATTGGTAGTGATGACACTTTGTTTGCCTTAATCGACGGTGTTGTGACGTTTGAGAGAAAGGGCAAAACTCGTAAAAAAGTTAGTGTTTATTCACCCGTAGCCGTTGCTGAAGCAGTAGCAAGTTAAAGTGTTAGGGTGGGTAACAGTGCCCACCCTTCCGAAACGCTACTTTGCCTTTTTTGCAGCTTCTCTAGCATTAGGGCGATGACACCGAGCGTGAATTACCACTATCGATGGCTGCGGGTTTTGCATTACAGAGTACTGCTTCAATTTTTCCTACAACCAAGCACTCTAAGATGCGATTAATTTCAAGGATGAGATTGTGTCATTAGTTATCCCAAAGTTTTCGACCCAAGGATAGTAGCCTGGTCCTAAATCTTTGTAAGAACCTCTGTAATTTGCATCTGCATAGAAACGCCACGTTCCTCCTGTAATAATAATTGAGGAAGTTTCATCGTTAAAATCATCCCCGACGTATGGACGGCTTCGGGTTGCACTGAATGTCTTACCACCATAATTGATGTTTTCACGAAGTAATACTTTCGCTCCACCCTTAATGGTACTAGCTTCTTCAAAGGAAAGCTCTACAAAAAGGGGATTTGTGTCAAAAGTTTTCATGTTTTACTCCTTTGGTTAAGGAAATGGTTGTTACTACAGTTGTAGATAGTTGTAATGAACTGTCGACAACTGCTTATACTCTTCAAAAAAATGAGAGATTTTCCGAAACTTAACAAAAGTTAATTGAGGATACCGTTGGCGAAATATTACTGAATAAAAAAGTTTTCTTTACTACTTGCTATTATGGGCAAAACGGAAGGAACATATGAGAATTTATAGAAAAGTTCAGCTATCTGAGCATTCCTTCCACAATCTAGTGTTTCGGTAGTAAGTTGAAGCCTTTTGTGTCGTCTGAACGTTTGACGAGCTCAAGCTCGATCTATCAGTTGCTTTCGAGCGATCGCTACTAGAAAAATGCCAGCATTGTTTTGCAATATATAATACCTTACAGCACTTTTCTTTTACATGAGGTACAAAGTTACGGGTTTTGAGACAGGAGGCAGATCGCGCAGCGTGTCGTAGACAAGGCAGGAGGTAGAAACTTTTTATATTTAATGCGTGAGTCCTATGTTTTGTACCTCATTTACTTGCAAACTGCTGTATTTTCTTAAATCCCACATTCCGCAGATATTAAATCCGCTTTAATATCTGCGGAATGTGGGTTAAATGCTCATCCGATCTGAATGACAAAATTCAATGAAAGCAAGTATCTGAACAAAGTTATTCAGGGAATAATACATTATCAATAATATGAATAACACCATTGTCAGCTTCTACATCCGCAGTCACAATGTAAGCATCATTCACCTTAACATTATTCTCAGTATTAACTTTGATATCTTTTCCCTCGGTTGTTGTTAGCTTTTGCGACTGAACTAAATTAGTTGCATTAATCTTGCCAGAAACCACATGGTACTCTAAAACCTTTCTTAACTTAATCACATCCTCTAGGAGTTCTTCTACCGCTCCTGATGGCAGCTTGGAAAAGGCTTCGTCTGTTGGGGCAAAGACAGTAAATGGCCCATCTCCCTTAAGTGCAGTATCAAGACCAGCGGTAGTAATAGCTGTTACTAAGGTGTTGAAAGAACCTGCATTAATTGCAGTATCTATAATATCTGGCATCTGATGTCACCTCAATTGTGCGAAAACTTGATGTTAAGAGATTTAGCACATAAGTGTATGTTTAGACTATAAGTCAATCCTCTGCCACTGCCGACCATCGCGCACCAACAAATCATCTGCTGCCAATGGCCCCCATGAGCCTGCTGCATAGTTGGGAAAGTTTTCAGGTGAGGTGGTTGCCCAAGCCTCCAAAATGGGGGTGACAACGCTCCAGCCTAGCTCTACGTTGTCCGATCGCTGAAACAAAGTTGCATCACCAATCATGCAGTCGTACAGCAAAGTTTCATAGCCAGTACTCTGGATCTTGCCAAAGTAGTCAGTGTAGCAAAACTCCATTTCCACCGCATCCATTGCCATCGCGGGGCCAGGCACCTTTGCACCAAATTGGAGGTGAATTCCTTCTTGTGGTTGAATGCGGATGGTCAAGAAATTAGGCGTAAGACGCTCAATTGAGGTTTGGCGAAATAATAGTGAAGGTACTTGCTTAAATTGAATTGCAATTTCAGTCACGCGTTTAGCTAAACGCTTGCCCGTTCGGAGATAAAACGGCACTCCTGCCCAGCGCCAGTTATCGATGTTTAGCTTTAAGGCAGCATAAGTTTCAGTGTTAGAGTCTGACGCAACTCGTGGCTCTGATCGATAAGCAGGCACTTGGGTATCCTTCACCGTTGCTGCACCATATTGTCCCCGTACAGTATGAGTTTGCACAGTTTCAGCAGTGAGCGGAATGATGGATTTCAATAGTTTTGACTTTTCATCACGCACCTCATCGGCTGAAAACGAGACGGGCGGTTCCATCGCCGTCATTGCCAGCAGTTGAAACAGATGGTTTTGCACCATGTCCCGCACTGCGCCTGTACCTTCATAAAAGTTGCCTCTGCCTTCGACTCCAACCGTTTCGGCTACGGTAATCTGTACGTGATCGATATGTTCGCGATTCCAAATTGGTTCAAACAAGCCATTACCAAACCGAAACACCAGAATATTTTGTACAGTCTCTTTGCCCAGGTAGTGATCGATGCGATAAATCTGTTTTTCCTGAAGGACAGCACCAATGGATTTATTCAGGGTACGAGCCGAGTCCAAATCGTGCCCAAACGGTTTCTCGATGATAACTCGCCGCCAGCGATCGCTTTCTTCGCGCACTAATCCGGCTGCACCAAGCTGCGTAATGATGTCGCAAAAGAAGTTAGAGGCAGTTGCCAGGTAGAACAAATAGTTTCCCTGAGTGCCACAGTCTCGATCGATTTGAGTGAGTAAGTCTTGCAACTGATGGTAAGTGTCAGGCTCCTGAAACTCACCAGCAAGATAGTACAGTCGCTGCTCAAGCGGTTGCCAGAGCTTCTCGTCTACGGGAACCGTTGCGAACTCATGAATGTCTTCGGCGAGTTTGCTACGAAAATCGTCCTGACTCATTGAAGTGTGTGCGACTCCAACGATCGCAAATTCCGGCGGCAGCAAATTACTTTGTTTGAGGTTGTAGAGGGCGGGAAGCAGCAGACGCTTGGTTAAATCTCCTGCTGCTCCAAAGATAATAATCGCACAGGGTTCTACCGGACGGATTGAGGCTTCAACAGGAACCTGGGGCGTGGTGGCAGCGGTCATGATCAAATCTCCGCATTTTCTTCAAGATGTCCACCAAACTATAGCGTATTGCAGACAGCAGTTTATCTGGAAACATCGTGGTGACTTAAAAGTATTGCAAGTCAGCCAGAACCCCAAGCACAAGAATTATGTATGGCATCGTCTAGTTTACACTGCTATCATTCCCATCCCACTGCTGGCAATATTGAGTGGTCTGGCGATGTACAAACCTGACCAACTCCATTAGCTTTCCGGGCTGTTTGGTAATTAGCAAACTCTACGCACTGTTCACTTTATCACTGTTCCTACTGTCATACTGTTTACAATTGCTCATTCCTTACTTGCCCTGAAGCTAAGAAGCATCCGTTTAGTGAAATCTATGTTTTTGTAGAGGTAATATGAGTCTGATTCTTCCCAAACGCACCTTATCCCGTCGCCGATTACTGCAACTATCTGGACTTTCAGGGGTAGGCTTTCTTCTTAGTGGCTGTGGAACAAATTTGTTCTCAGATAATCTGCGGCAAATATCTGAGCCAATAAACCAAAGTCTTGAAGCACTCCTGCTAACTCAAAAACCTATACCTGAATTTCCTATCAGTGCCATAGAAGCAGATAAATTGCTGGTTAATACCTTTGACTTCACCCCACAAATTGATCCGGCGCAATTTCGCTTAATAATTGATGGTGAGGTCAATAATGCGATGCAATTGAGCATGGCAGATATTCAAAAACTTCCCTTGACTTCAATGGTAATTCGCCATGTCTGTGTTGAAGGCTGGGCTGCGATCGTTCAATGGGGAGGCGTGCGATTACGAGACTTAGTAGCGCTGGTACAGCCTAAGTCAAACGTTCGCTATGTCTACTTCAAATCTGCTGATGGCTACTATGAAAGCTGGGATCTTGCTTCTGCTATACATCCCCAAACTCTCATGGCTTATCAAAAGAATGGACAACCTTTATCAGTTGATAATGGTGCGCCGATGCGCCTAGCATCCCCAATTAAACTGGGCTACAAGCAAAGCAAGTGGGTAACTCAAATTACATTCGTCAGCAATTTGTTACCTACTAAAGGCTATTGGGAGGATCAAGGCTATGAGTGGTTTGCAGGGCTATAAAGAAGGCAAAAAGCTAATCTATATCGGGTTCAATGCCTAGCGATCGCAATTGTGCAATCAACCGTTCAGCTCGTTGTCTTTCTTGTTCAGCCCGTTGACTTTCGTGTTCAGCTCGTTGACTTTCGTGTTCAGCTCGTTGTCTTTCGTGTTCAGCCCGTTGACTTTCGTGTTCAGCCCGTTGGCTTTCTTGTTCTGTAGAAGTCAATACCCAGCAGCCTGTCCAATCATACCACCGTAACCACGGCTGTTCTACATCTTGATAGCGTCCTCGCCAAACACCCAAGCCTAATTCTAGTTCTGGTATCCAGAAGCGTGACTCTGACTGTGCTATCTCAGCATAACGACCACCGTCTAACTTAAACACCCTTAATTCATATTTGTACCGATCAAATACTACATAATAAGGAATACGTAGAATCTGCTCATACACTTCCCATTTTCCTGGTGGTTGCTTGATATCTCGCAATGTCTGCCCTAAGTCTTCCTTTTCAGTACCTGGAGACAGCAATTCAACCACAATAAAAGGATGGACACCTTCTTGCCAAACGACATAACTTAAGCGTAAATCCCGTTGTTCATAGAGACGGGAAACACCTAAAACGGCAAACCAATCTGGTCGCTTATACCACAGTGGATAGCGCGGATCATAATAAAGATTCAGATCGCTAGCAACAAATATCTGATCGCTAGGATAATTCTCTGGACGAAAGGTTTCGTCTAACAGACGAGGTTGCAATAAATGAAATTGATCGGGCAAACCAGGCTCCTCTGGGTCTTCACTGGGAAGATCGTACATGGTCGGCAATACATCTTTTGGCGATCGCGGCGGATCGGTTTGATACATCATAAAGCAGTCCTGATGATGAAACTTTCAGTTCTATTATGATTCAATTGTTTTTGACTAACTCAACACCTTGCAGAACGAGGCAGCATAAATTTCTCACCCTCAGCTGCAAATTTACCACGAACCATCAGCACAGTTTCATCAAAAGTATGGGTGAATGTTTGCACATCTTTGACATCCAAAAGTTCTGGACTAAAGTAAATCACCACTTCTGCAATTAGTTGAGGTATCTTACTAAGAATATTCTTCAAAGGGCATATCTGCGTTGTAACTAAATCAAAAAGATGAAGTCGGGTATCTTCTATCTCCATACAAGCAATTAAATCTAAATCTTCTGCATAGTATAAGGGACGACTTCCTTCATTGACACAGAACACAGGTTTTTCTTTAACTACGCCAACTATATTAGAGACAGGGGCGCGTGTTTCCAAAAGTCTGTGTAATAATGTGTAATCTTTGGTATCTGTAAAATCTAGTATTCTGAAACTATCAGTGCTACCTGTAGAGTTATACTTAACTTTAAAGATGTGTTCTTCGATAACACGAAAGCCAAAAGGTAAGTAAAACTCTGGTTGTGGTGTCGTCAATACTAGTGTTTCATAAATGCGATGTCTACGACGGGCTACGCCAACGCAATACCCTAGCACTTCCTCCATCACTTCACGGTAATATCCTCTCCGGCGAAATTCTGCACGGGTAGCTACTCCATGAATTCCTCCAACAGTGAGCTTTTGTCCCATAATTTGCATGGGAATTTCTAACACTCCTACATGGGTAATAGCTATATGATTATGAAAGCGGATAAACGGAGTTGAAGCTGTTTCCCAAGATGCACCGAGTTTTCTTGCACATTCTGCCAAACTGCTGATTCCGGGAAATGTGACTTCCATCAAGTCAAAAAGCTGATCGCTTAAACTGGGATCATCAGAGAATGACTGTTTGAAACGATACTGGTTCATAGTTCAAGTATTACTAAGCTGTTACGGATTTAATTTGTATATTTAATCGTGTTCGCGCAGCGTCTCCTTCAGGAGAGAGTTGTCATTGGTCATTGGTCATTGGTCATTTGTATTTCACTCGTACAGATGACCAATTGACTTAAGACGGTCTGAATGCAAAAATGTACAATCTATTCTTCAAATAAAACTAAGCCATATTTCTCACCAGTAGGCAAAAAGCCAATTCCTCGATAAACTGCTTGGGCTGCTTGGTTATTATCACCTGTAAACAGGATGGCACGTTTTACTCCTTGCGATCGCGCATCTAACAAGGAGCCTGCTACCACACTTTTGGCGTAGCCTTTACCTCGCAGCGCTGGCGGTGTCCACACTCCACCAATTTGCACAATATCAGATAGGCTAGCATTGAAAGCAGAGTAGGAAACTGGGGTATCCCCTGCTACCAAAACCCAATGCATAGCCGTAGCTTGACGTGCCTCAATTATGCGATCGCAAGTAAGTCTTAAACTGGGAGTATCTGTTTTTCCTAAAGCTTCCAGATTATAAGCAGTACACCACTCGCCCAGTAACTCTAACTCCTCTGGATGTGGTAAACGACACTGGACCTTTGCTGATGCTAAAGCTTGAGGTATTTGCAAGTCTCGCAGTGTTAGAGAAAACAATATCTCCGGCTCATCAAGTTCAGTTGGTCGCTTGCTAAGTCCCAAAATGCTTTTTGTCGCTTCAACTTGTGCTACTGGCCCACTAATTCCAGAAATAGCACGTCCAGATTGTGCCACAACTGCTTGCACCACCTCTGTCAAATAGACAGGGGCTTGGACTACAAGCATCCCATTCCAAAAGTGGGCTGCAACTGCCACCATAATTTCATTTATGTAAGCCGCTATATAAGTTCCTTGAAATCTTGCACCTTGGTCAAGTAGTCCCGCAGCTCGCCAATTAGAGCGCAAAAACATAGAAGTATCAGTGTGTTGCAAGAGAAATGTTTCCAGCGATACTTCATCTCCAGGTTGCAGCATTCTCAAAGTAGGCACAAAAAACTCCTGAGTGTCGAATTCAGTTTACTGAATAGGCTGTTTCGATGTTTTATACAAATATATCTCTGTTTGTCATGGGAAAATATAGCAAATTAGTTGCGTAGGCGTAGCCCGTCGTAGACATCGCATCTCGAAAATTTTAGTTAATTTCACTTAGATTATATTTTATTCTAGGTATTAAATAGATTTATAAGTTAGTTCCAACAATTGCTGCAATGATTTAAGCCTTTCTTATACATGAAGTAATCTTAGCTGCAAATATATAAGCCTTTGCAGCAACGACTTATATATTTGCAAGAAAAACTTAAGCCTTTCTTATACATGAAAGAACATTTGTTGCAAAGTATTAAGCCTTTGCAGCAACGACTTATACATTTGCAGGAAAAACTTAAGCCTTTCTTATAGATGAAGTAATCTTAGCTGCAAAGGTTTAAATTTTTACAGTTTCAAGCGTAGGAGTGAATCAAAAATCAGAACACCAAAGAGTCTATTATCGTCAATTAAAGGGTTTCCTCGTTCCCATACAGAGTATGGGAATGCATTCATCCTCGTTCCCATACAGAGTATGGGAATGCATTCATTGAGTCTCTGACTCAACGTCTGACTGGAGGCAGTAGCTCCTAATCAGCCATTCCCAGTCGGAGCATGGGAACGAGAGAACAATGGTCAATCAAGCTTGTTTCGACTTGTGTGTACACCGTAGCCTTTTTAAGGGGAGCCAGCGCGGTCTTCTCCCTTTGGGAGAGGCTAGCGCCTTTCCTTCCCTACGGGACGCTACGCGAACGGAACGCTACGCGAACGCGGAGCGTCTTGTAGAGAAGGGGTCTCCCCAAGTGGAGCGACTGGCGTGGGCTAGGGGGGATCTAGGTTTCAGGCTTCAGTGCGTAAGTCCTACTAATGGTAATTGAAAGGGACACAGTTAGGCTGTGTCCCTAAATAAAGCTACTTCAAGATGCTAGGACTGGCGATAGCAGGCAAACTCCATTGAACAACATAGTTATCCGTCGCTTGTCTGATGCAGTTGATTTGTTTCTCCTCCAAAATATAGCGATTCTCAATTGCATGGAATACAGACCTAACCCCCAGCCCCTTCCCTAAAGCGCGTTGGGGAGTAAGATTCAAAGCCTCTCTTCTTTTAGGAGAGAGGTTTGGAGAGAGGTCAAAACTGTACTGCACCCAAGCGAGAACTGCTATAGATGCCGGAGGATGGGCAGAAGATACTTAGACTGATGTTACAATTGATCGAGAATCAGTTAAGCAAGTTGAAAGAGGAATGTCATCAAGTCTCCTTTACCCAAGCTGATGCGATCGCCTGGTCGCAAGCGATGACGGTTGCCTGGTAAAAGTGGCAAATTATTAATGTAAGTGCCATTAGAACTTCCCACATCCTCTACATAATGAGCATCTCCCTCGACGCGAATATCTGCATGAATCCGCGAGACAATTTCGGAATTGGGAAATCCTGAAACATCTATATCTGGAGGAATCCGGTCATTGGGCTTGCCGATATGAATCACAGAAAAATTTTGCGGTAATTCAATTAAGCGATCGCTTTGAACGTGGATTAACCGTGCTGTAATCTGCTGCAATTGCGTTCTGGCAGCAGTTGCAGTTGGTGCTGCTGGCTCTTTTACTTCGGCTTGGGGGGCTGGTGCTGGTTCCACAGGTGGTGGAGTCGGAATACTACTTTGTCCAGAGACTACGGGTTGAGCTACAACGGTTGGCACTGGCTCTGGAGGGCTGCTTTTTGCAACAGGTATCTGTGGCGCTGGTTCTGGGGGAACTGCCACCTCTGTTGGTGGTAAAGATGATTCGGGAGGACGGGAGTTAGTAGAACCGCTTATTCCCAAGGCATCTGGTTGTAATAGTTCTAACAGTGGATCGGGTGGAACTAACGCTGGTACTTCCACGGGAATATCGGGAGTTACTGTTGTCGCTACTGGGGTATGAACGTGTGGAACACCTGCGGAGTGAAGGTTATAGCCACACTGACCACAGAATGCAGCATCTGCCTGCACAGTTGCCCCACAACTGGGACAATTAGTAGTCGCAGGTAATGGTGTATAACAAGCTTCACATTGGACAGCGCCATCAGGGTTGGGATGATTGCAATTAGGGCAGACGATCATCGATATTTAGCCTTTGTTCAAGATCATCATAAATATAGGTAGGACTGGCAAGCAGAGGGCGGCCCTAGATTTAGATTCTAGCAATTACTGCTAATGGAATGATGAATTGGACACTTTAGGGGGCAGGGGGAGATGAGGGAGATGAGGGAGCAGGGGGAGCAGAGGAGCAGGGGAAGCAGGGGAAGCAGGAGAGAATAATAATTCCTGACAAATGACAAATGCCCAATGCCCAATGCCCAATGCCCAATGCCCAATGCCCAATGCCCAATGCCCAATGCTCAATCCCCAAGTTTACTGTTGAAGTTCCAAACCTGCTGCCGCATCCAGCAGCCACCAAAGTTCTCCTTGGGGCTGAATTAAGCGGGATGGATAAGTAAAGTCATCAGCTACAGGTGCAAAGACTTGCGCTAAAGCTGGTCGTTTATTAGCACCAGCAACCAGAAAAATCACGCTACGAGCAGAGTTGATGAAGGGATATGTGAAACTTATCCTGGGGTTTCCGTCTTTGTTACCTACAGTCACGAGGCGATCGCGTACTTTAAGAGCCTCTGTGTGGGGAAACAAAGATGCGGTGTGTGCATCATCACCCATTCCTAGTAATACTACATCTAAGGGGGGAAACTCAACCCCAGAAGAATTGAAAAATTCTTTGAGATGTTGTTCATATTTGGCAGCAGCCAGTTCTGGATTGGCTTCTAAAGTTGGTACGGGGTGAATGTTAGCTGCTGGGATATTAACGCGATCTAGCCACGCACGACGCGTCATCAGTTCATTGCTATCGGGGTGATCTGGTGGTACGTAACGCTCATCCCCCCAGAATATATGAATTTTATCCCAAGGCAGTTTTTGAGTAGCAATCGCTTCGTATAACGGTTTAGGTGTACTGCCACCAGACAAGGCGATGCTAAACCGCCCCCGCTGCTCAATGGCAGTTTCTAACTTGGACAGGATTAATTCTAGCGCTCGTGCAACCAGCGCCGGCTGATCCGGTAGAACTTCAACAGTTTTGTTCATAGCTACATCATCATATTGCTGGCTTCTGGCAATACAATACCGAATTTATTACAATCTCCCTTTTTAACTTTTGAAACATTTAACATCGTGGATTAAGTAGACTGGAAAAACGTAGACCCTCTTTATCACCTTTAACGATAAGTTGTCAGTAGTGAGTCGTACTAACTACTAACCGCTCTCATGATTATTTTTATTTACATCCAGTTACTTGATACTTTGTTGATCAGGCCACAAAGGATACATTTATTAATTATTATTAAAAATTAATAAAACTAATTAATCACAAACAACGCCTCCCAGTTTGCGATCGCTTCACGTTGGGCAATTAACAATTCCTGAATTCCTTTTTGGGCGACATCTAGCAGTTGATCTAACTGAGTGCGGCTAAAGCTGCCTTCTTCGGCTGTTCCTTGGACTTCAATGATTCCCAGGTGTTGATTCATCACCACATTAAAATCTACTGTTGCAGCCACATCTTCAGTATAATTTAAATCTAAAAATGGCTCTCCCTCCAGTAATCCTACGGAAACTGCTGCTACCTGTCCACACAAAGGCGATCGCTCCAATACGCCCTCTTGCAACAATTTAGAAATTGCATGAGCCAACGCCACAAACGAGCCTGTAATGGCTGTTGTCCGAGTTCCAGCATCTGCTTGCAATACATCGGCATCCACAGTCAGCGTGCGTTCTCCCAGTGCCTCAAAATCCACTGCGGCGCGTAAGCTACGTCCAATTAGACGTTGAATTTCTTGCGTCCGTCCAGATAATTTCAATAGTTCCCTTTCTTGGCGTTTTTGAGTAGCAGATGGTAACATTCGGTACTCAGCAGTTAGCCAGCCTTTACCAGTTCCTTCGAGAAACTTTGGAACCCCCTTATTAACACTAACAGTACAAAGTACTTGAGTATCACCGCATCTTGCGAGAACAGAACCG
Source organism: Nostoc sp. ChiQUE01b (assembly GCF_034531255.1). Taxonomy (NCBI): domain Bacteria; kingdom Bacillati; phylum Cyanobacteriota; class Cyanophyceae; order Nostocales; family Nostocaceae; genus Nostoc; species Nostoc sp. ChiQUE01b. Next base: position 79,949 of record NZ_JAVRBM010000008.1, read on the forward strand.
GGGGCAAAGCGGGTGAAACTGGGGTGAAAGCTAATCGGACGTAGTTCGTAGGGAATCCGACCGTCAGGACGCTGCCAAGCCATTGGAGTTGCCTCAAGTTTTACAATACTGCCTTAAGATTACCTTAGTGTTATTGGGCATTGGGCATTGGGCATTGGGCATTGGGCATTGGCAAGAATTTTTCCTAACTTCTAACTCCTAACCTCCCACTCAGCACTCAGCACTCAGCACTCAGCACTTTTCAAGGAACTGAAAGCAAAGTCAAAATATTTTGCTGTACCATCTCTGGTGATTGGTCGCCGTTGATGGTCAACAAGCAGCGACGACGGTCGTAATACTCTAGGATGGGAATGGTGCGATCGTAGAATAATTCTACACGGCGCTGTACGATTTCTGGTTGGTCATCTGGTAGCGATCGCCCCAAGGATCGACTAACCATTACTGCTTCCGGGACTTGGAGATAAATTGCCCAATCTAGCTTTTGCCCTAAATCATCCAATAAAAAATCTAATTCTTCCGCTTGGAAGGCAGTACGGGGATAGCCTTCTAACACCCAATCGCAGTTAATATCTGGTTGTCTCAGACGTATTCGCATCAATTCAACGATCATTTCGTCTGGAACTAACTCCCCTTTTTGCATGTAGGGCCGTGCGTGGTAGCCTAGTTCACTCAAGCTAGCGTAAACCGAAAGAGAAGTCCGAGGATCGGCTTCCAAGCATCGACATTCCGGCAGGGGCTGATTGCCAGATATTGCTGACCGTAAAATCTCACCTGTGGAAATCAGAGGAATATCAAAGTATCTGCAAAGCCTTTGTGCTTGAGTGCTTTTCCCCGATCCTGAACCTCCCAGAATCACCAATCTCACAACAATTTACTCCTCATCCTGTCAAATTCACTACTAGCTAAGTCTGTTTTGCCCAAACAACCGATAAATCTAACATTTAGCGATTTTTAGGCGTTGTGCCTAACTTTTTTAAATAATTGGAACTGTAACTTTTATGTTTTCATTTTTACAATTGATTTCAGATAAAAGACGAAAATTTACAGCGGTTAACGTTTTATAAACTACATCTAGAGACGTTACATGCAACGTCTCTACAGGCTTTCGGGTTTTGTCTATGTACTTCATTTACCTGAAATCTGCTGTAAATCAAACAGGACTCTTGACTTCAATACAAACCTAGTGTTTGACTAAGAATGCAATTTGCCAAATCCACCACACTTGTGAAAAGCAGATTGATTATACAGGCAAATTTGTCAGTTTTATTGTCAGTAATAACCCTTTACTTATTGTACTTTTTTGAACTTAACTTTATGGTTGGTCAGCTAGAAACTCAAAGTATCAATTCAACCTTAACCCTACCATATCCAGTTGAAGGACTAGTGCAAGTTTTCACTAGTTCCCATCGCAACTTTTTTACGAGCGTGATGGCTCAATCACTGAGAATAGCTGGACAAGGAACGCCAGTATTAATAGTGCAGTTTCTCAAAGGAGGTATTCGTCAAGGACAAGATCGACCTATACAATTAGGACAAAATTTAGATTGGATTCGCTGTGATTTGCCTCGTTGTATTGATACACCACATTTAGATGATACGGAAAATCAAGCCTTACAAAAGCTGTGGCAGTATACACAACAAGTTGTGTGTGAGAGTAAGTATTCTCTTGTGGTGTTAGATGAGTTAAGTTTAGCGGTTAACTTTGGTTTAATTCCTGAAACGGAAGTTTTAGCGTTTTTGGCAAAACGCCCTCCCCACGTCGATATCATTCTCACGGGGCCAGAAATGCCGAAATCTCTCTTAGATGTGGCAGATCAAATTACAGAAATCCGTCGGAGTTATCGACCTTAAACAATTTCAGGATTTGAGATTTTGGATGTAATAATCTTCAATCAGAGATGTGTTAAAGTTCGTGAACACACCTGACTGTTCTAGCTACAGATGTCGGATTGAGGAGAAATTGAGCAGCTTGGTGTGCCGTTACTTGAGATAACTGAATCTGTTTAAGGGTAACTAGACCTTCATTCACAAAGGAATCTCTTACCAAAGCTTTCTCGCCGCTATTGAAAGAAGTTTCATAAAACACTTCCTTAATTCCTGCGGAGATAATTAATTTTAAACAAGACAGACAAGGTTCTAGAGTAACGTAAATACTTGCACCATCTGTAGAAGTCCCATGCTTTGCTGCTTGTGCGATCGCATTTGCTTCCGCGTGTACAGCCCTTGATGGTAAAGTTTTACTAGCATCACAGCTACTTAATCCTGGGTAACAGTAGCCCTGAGCCGTACAATGGGCTGAACCCGATGGTGAGCCATTGTAACCTGTTGCCACCACCTGCTTGTTTTTCACAATCACAGCACCCACTGGAAAGGCTAAACACGTTGAGCGAGTTGCTGCAAGTTTAGCCAACATAAGGAAGTATTCATCCCATGTTGGTCTTTGATGGCGTTCGTCGATTGGAAAAATATCTTGCATAATTTATCAAACTTTATTCTACTGCCTTGCTGACAACGGAAGCTGTGGATGCTCTGGGTTCCACTTCGCCAAAATATTTTTAAGCTGATTCAAAGCATCTTCATGATCGTGAAACTGTATTTCAGCAATCACAGTGGGAATACCGCGTGGAAATCTTGATATTTTTTTACCTGTTTGGTATAGAAAAATAATAGGAATGTTGTTTGTCTCTGCGAAAGCTAACTCCATTCCAACACCAAAGGATAGTGAGCCAAGGTAAGCAATAACTAAGTGTGAATTGCTTACCTGATACTTATCTTGCTCGAAAACTTCACGAGGACTAATATCGGGATTATTTACGGGATCAGTTTGTTTATGTGGAACATAGGCTTGAAGACCAATTTCTTCGCAAAGGAAACCAATTTTTTCATAAAGCGCTTTAGTTTCTGTTGGATTTTCTACATTAGTTAAAGCACCAGATACATATATTTTGTACATTTTTACTAATTAGTTGCATTAGAACTTATATGTTTCTCAGTTATTAATCACCGAAAGTTAATTTTCTCACAAAAAAATGAGATTTTAATATAAATATCTTTAGCACGAAAAACAAGAGACACTATTTGGTTGAGCTTGGAGTTACTGTTGTATTTGTTGGGATTTGATTAGGAGTAGGAGCCTGATGGGAAGAATTGAAATAAGTAAGTCCACTAAATAATGCTGATAATCCCCCGATTAATATGGCTCCTATTATACTTACTCTATTCCACCTAGTATCTTCACTTGAACCGAAAAAACCTATTAATGTGTCTTTAAAACCTTTTCTAAGTTTTTTATACTCATCTGATTCGAGCATCAGTTTTTTTAGTATTTCTGTATCACGCTTCATCCAAGTATTTTGTTTTTGATTAAAGTAGTCAGTTATTTCTTGACTATTAGGTCGTCCACGAAGTACATCAAGTCTTGCATCACTTGAACGATGGGTAATATTTGAAGGCTTGGAACTTAATTTCTCAATAGCCAAATGGGCAATTGGGTTTTCAACATCTTTCACGTAAATTCGGACTGCTTTATCTGAAACATTATGAAGTGCTATACAAAGAACACCTGTCCAATCAGGATTTACTCTTGTACCAATGTGTCCTAAACCTTCTGAGACTTGCTTCACTACAGAATAAAGTGGCCCTCGAAATTGATTACTTAGATAGACTGCTTCATCAGTCCATACTAAAGCAGTCTCTCCTTTGGGTATCTCGAAAAACTTCTGTTCTTCTCCTGGCCTGTCTTTTTTTTGTTCCGTTTGAATTATCAAACGTTGTTCTTGTCCAATTGCATAAGCATACTCACTAGCAGTTAAACATAAATCACAAGCCTTAATACTTCCTGCTTTAAGAGGATGAAAAAGTATACCTTTACCAAGTTCCCTAATAATATCCTGATAACTCAAAACTGACATCCAAATACTCCCTAATTCCACAAACCACCAGAATTTTCGACAAAGGCATTCAATGTAGTTATAAAATCAAGTACATCCTGTCAGTCGCTAAATAGGACTCTCTGACTGTCTTGATGAAAATGCTACTTTGACAATACGTATTTTAAGTTATATTCTGGTGTGTTGCAAATTACTTGATATATTTAGCCTGATGATATCCACCCTAGCATTGCTGTTTATTTATATGAATTACAGATTTCTTGCTTACTGATCCTGAATATAAGGTTTGCCACTTTTAATACAGTTACTAGCCTTTTGCAGTTCGATACCTAAATAACCAGTATGTTCAGGCTGAATTGCTGGAGAGGTAGCACAAATCTCTCTTAGTAGGCTGAGGGGGTTTTTCCCACGATAAGACTTAATCACCTCACCACTATAAGACTCAATCACCTTACCCTTACCACTACGAGGGGTTGTGTGGGTAACGACTATCTCTTTGCCATCAACCTCAATTAGGAAATTACCGGAGGGGTCATAATAGCTTCGCTGATTAAAAATTGCAGCGTATTGATTTGCAATTAGCCTCTCTGCATTGTCCCAGGTATCATCATATATATGAGCAGACTGACTAATAGTTATGAGTGGCCCCATTTTCAAGTCATACTCAGAACGTTGAGCAATTTCATCCCTAATATGTTGTTGCAAAGCTCTCAATCCCATTGCATTTGCAGGCCAGGCGGCAAACATATCATTACTTCTAAAAGTTGCAGTTAGTGATAATGCATTATCAACCACTCTCAACCAAATGTGATTCAGACAAGGACTACCACCTTTTTCATGGTCTTTTACATCCCATAAATTCATCACTGCACTAGCGGCATCAATTTCTCCAATTAGCTTTTTAATTATCTGGTCAATTTGATCGCGCTCAAACCAGGAACGTAAACGTTGACCATACGTATATTTCAACCCTTCTCGATAGGGTGCATCATGTAAAATCTGTGAAGTATATTCTTCAAGAAAAGGAGGGTCAACTGGCAAATAATTAGGCTCAGGAAAGTAGAATTTAGGAGGCTCATCAGTAACAATTGCCATTAAATCAATTAATTCTTGCCATTGCCCATCATAGCCAGTTGGTCTAATTGTTCCTGTCGTCTTAATCCGATGAATAATTTTTACCCAAGTTTCGGCTATAGTTTTGCCTTCTATTCGATGCCCGTAGCGTGGCCCTGGTAAAACATTTGGTTCAACGATAGATATGGGAAATTCTACAGGCGTTCCCCAAGGAGAAAGTGCTTCCAATTGGGCATAAGATTTAACTAGACTAACGGTTTCACTAATTGATTTGACTTCTTTGCAATCTACAGAACGCCGTAGGTGTTCTAAAGCACTAGCTTTCACCTCAATATCAATATATCCAGGGATAGGAGAGAGAATTACCCAGCAACGCAACCCAGTATCACAAATACCTTCTTCAAAGCCATTACGGAAAAAGTCCAGCAAGCACTCTCCAGCACCCGCGTTATTATCTTCCCTCGTGGCATTGAGAACAACCAAAAAGCGGACGTGGGGATTAAATAGCAAATTGCGAATCAGTAAGTTTATTCCCCTTGTGGGCGAGTATAGTTGCCCAATTACAGCATACTCTTGCGGTTGCAAATGTTTAACGATCGCCTGCTTTACTGTCCATCCTGTAATCACTGCCGTCTGACCTAGACCATAAATAAGCTGGTTGGGCTTGTGCAGTGCTTTGTACTCAAATTGGGTTGCCTTACCCGTTGCTGTCATGATTGGCTAAAAAAATTAACGATCTTCTATCGTATCACTAAATCTAAATTGCACTGAATACCACCCAAAAATCCGAGTGCGATCGCTCGCTTTATCCCACTGCAAATTCTGTCAGCTTTCGCATATAAGGAGGCTGATAAGCGAGCACTATATTTTGCTTAGGAATACCATACTCGACTAATTCATTAGCCACGCCAACCTCAGTACCATCATACTGAATCCAAATCTTATCATCTTGAATATCTAAGTGAATTAAACAGCCATAAACCCGACGACGATTTTCCCAACCCGTATTCACAACTTGATAACGATCCTGTTGTCCATCAAAAATAGTTTGCCGTTCGATTTCACCATAGGCAGGTTTAATCTGAGCATGACTTGTCAAAACGTGCTGAATGATTTGTCTATACTCTGCTAGTTTATCCATTGTACAATTACCTGATGTTCCGGGTCAAATACTAACAGTTTTAATTGATATTCATGAATACTCAGTTGTGGCAATTGTCGTGAGAAAAAATCTTCATAAGTTACTAGTGGAACTGCTAAATAGAGAACTCGCTCTGACTCTTTGAGTTTTAGCGCTACTCGATAATTTAAATATTGTCCCAAAGCTGTATGAAACTCAGAAATCGCAGAAGGAGCAACAAAACTCTTGATTTCTACAGCAATTCGCTCGTTTTGCTTTTGGGCAGCAATTAACCGTTCTGCACCCAGATCAATTTGCAATTGTCCATCTGCTAAATCAATAGACAGTGGATCGTGTGTAATTGTCCAGCCATCTTTTTGCAAAGCCAATCTAACTAAATTATGGAAAATATCTCTTGCAGACATTCCTTGAAATTTTAATTAGAGATAGTCTAAACTTTCATCACATTCTAGCTCTCAGGCAGGAGTTGGAGCGATGCTTTCTCCTACAAAACATTCCCTAAATCTTTAATTGTATTTGCTACAACAATCCTGCGTAAAATCTCTTTCAATTGCTCTAAATCAGAAATTTGCGAAATTTGCGACATCAACTCCAAACCATCGCTGCCAAATTTCGCCTCTAAACTTGTTTCGATGCTAAAGATTATTCCACGTACTTCTCCTCGTGCTTCTCCTCGTGCTTCTCCTCGTGCTTCTCCTCGTGCTTCTCCTTCTGCTTGTCCTCGTGCTTGTCCCTCACGTAAAATTTCTTGATACCAAGGTGACTCTCTTAAGACTGTCATATCCCACCTCATGATTTCCTGAACTAAAGTACTTTCTAATACAAAGGTTGCAAAAAATGCCAGAACTGTCTCAAGTTGATTTAATTGCTCATCAGCACGCAACATTCGCAATGCTTCCCTAATTGTAGACTCGTTTTCTCCGCCTTTGAGAATTGGTACAAAAGGAAGCAGCGATGGTAACGGTGTCTCAAAAGCAATATTTACATCAACCTCCCAAAGGTTGATTAAGCGGTAATCTTGAATTGCTCTTAACCCGATAAAATTTGATGCAAAGCTTGTAGGTATTTCACTGTTGCTGATTTTGAGAATGTTAATCAGTACAGGGTAGGTTTGTAGTTTATATTTCTCTTCCGCAAGAGCAGCATAAGCACGCATCCGACGCGGTATTTCTGATGTGTGCCGTAATTGTAACTCATTGAGGATGAGAAATTTTCCGTATTGGGGACTTTCAGCCTGAATTACAACATCGCTTTGTCGGCTAATCCATTGGAATTCTGTATTTAAGATTTCGCCTGTAACAATGTCGGCAATTCCTGTCACCCATTTTGCCCAATTATTTGGTGCAAGGCTGATTAATTTTTTAGTACTAATATCGGCAGCTTTGTTCATCAAAAAAATAGATGCGATCGCCCTAAATCAAACCCAATAAATCCGAGGATAGTCGCGTCGCTTTATCCTACCGCAAATTATTATGTCAACTCTTGTATATAGAGAGCAAGGTAAGCCATTATCTAAGGTGCTAACCTTGCTTTACCTAGACGCTGCTTTTCATACCATTGTGCGATCGCAGGTGCCCAATCTTCAAAATGAGGCCACATCATTTCACACAATTTTTGAATTTCCAGTTGAGCATCTTTCTTATTTCTCAGGTCACAAAAATGCAAGAAAGACCTTAAATTAAAACTAACTACAAAATGCTGGCGGTAATCAAAAGGTACTTTACCTCTAGCGTGTTCTTCAGACATTCCCGCCTCAAAATCAGCTTTATATCGTTTAGCTGCTTCTAGACACCATTGCAAATCTGCTGCTCTAGCTTCAGGTGAATAATGGTATTTTTTGCCTTGTCTATCAGTGTAATAACCAATGGGACGTAGGTAAAAAACATCTTCTATGTCTTTCTTACCTTCTACTACATCAATAAATTGGTTGCCTGTGTACCTAAAAGATTGTACATCAAATGATACAGAAACCCGATGAGTCCGCGCCTGCTGCATGACACTGTGAGGAAAGTAGCCACAGTTGAAAACAATCTGGGGATGCTCTAAAGGCCCATAATGTCCCCTCTCACCCGCTAAAAGCCGCTTAACAATAACTTACTTCGCCGCTTTGTGACTCCGACGGCCAAGAGTCGCGCTCATCAAACACGAACCCATCGGTATAGTCCTGGTGCATCGCGGCATAAATCACCTGCTGCGGGTTTGGTGTTTTGGCAATAACCTCTACTCGAAATCGATGCATTAGCTGTTGGGGTATGGATTTGTGAGGTAGTTCGGTCTTCTCCCACTCGTGAGAGGCTAGCGCCAACGGGGTTTCCCCCATGAGAAACTACCGTGATTGAAAGTGCTTACGAACAAGGAGCAAAGCCTATTGCTTAGACATGGCTTTGAACTCGATTCATCATCATATCTTTTCTCTGGCTTGGACTACTACTCAATTAGATAAAGATACTTTACAAATATTAATAATTTTGTTACAGTTATTTACATAGACATAAAAAAGGGGAAAATCCATGCGTACAAGCACTGCTATAATTGATGACCAAGGCAAACTCAACAACTTTGCGATCGAGCCAAGGGTTTATATAGATGAGCAAGGCGATCGCACTGGTTTTACTCCTTATGCAGAATTGCTCAACGGTCGTTTAGCAATGATTGGTTTTGTCTCTCTGATAGCATTAGAAGTATTTACAGGACACGGTATTGTTGGTGTTTTGACAAGTCTGTAAAAACTAATTTATTTAACATAACTCTCAAAAAATATAAGAGACGGTAAATTTACCGTCTCTTAATTTATGTAAAACTTAGTGCTAGAGTGAAAATATACTGATAACAAAAGCCGTTAGTTATCAGCGTAAAAATATTGGATGAACTATGGCTTTAGCTACTTCAACTATGTTGCCGTTAGGCACTAAAGCGCCAGATTTTAATCTACCAGAAGTAGTATCTGGAAAGGCAACTTCACTTTCTACATTTGCAGAGAAAAAAGCACTATTGGTAATGTTTATTTGTCGGCATTGCCCGTTTGTAAAACACGTCCAACAAGAATTAGTAAAGTTAGGAAGAGATTATTTTACAAGTGATTTAGCGATCGTTGCCATCAGTGCTAACGATGCAAAAAATTACCCTGATGATGCGCCAGAGTCGTTACAAGCATTTGCAACAGAACAAGGGTTTAATTTTACCTTATGTTACGACGAGAGCCAAGAAACAGCGAAGGCTTACACAGCAGCCTGCACACCAGATTTTTTTGTATTTGATGACCAACGCCAACTTGTTTATCGAGGACAATTAGATGATAGCCGCCCCAGTAACGGTAAACCCTTAACAGGTGCAGATTTACGTGCAGCCATTGAAGCAGTGCTAGCGGGAAAACCTGTTACAAGTGAGCAAAAGCCGAGTGTTGGTTGCAATATTAAATGGAAACCTGGAAACCAACCGAGTTATTTTGGTTAAAAGACATAGGGTATTGGGAGTGCTGAGTGCTGAGTTAGGAGTTAGAAGTTAGAAGTTAAGAATGACTACCCTTGTCCCCTCATCTTCCCCAGTCCCCATTAACCCTTATCCCCAGAGGGGGCCCCACCATCCCCAGTCCCCAGTCCCCTGATATCAATGTTTAATTTCCAAATTCAGTATGTAGCATCCTAATTGGACTTTTTCTGCCCACAATTCATATTCCAGCCGCAAATTCTCTGGCAAGGGATGTCCGTTGAGAGTTAGGCTACGAGTAAAATTTCGTAAACGAATAGGATCGTTAGGTTGCAATGACTCAGTTGGCAACCAATAGCGACTAACGCCATAAACACCCTGTTCCCAAAAGTGACGGTAACTCACTTGAGCATTACCTTGCATAGTCATGATGACTCGGTAAGGGGAAATCTCCAGCCACAAAATTCTGGGACTGTTAGGGGCGTAAGCTTTGCTCTTTCTTTGGGGAAGTGTGTCTTCTGGACTTATGACACTCTCTACTTCGCAGCTAATTAAGGGCGGTGCGGTCATCAATAAATGGAATCGGTCGGTATCTTTTTGATACAATGTCGCAGCAGTTTCGACAACAGACCAGATTGGTAGGTCAGTGGAAATAAGTGATAAGCACACGGGCTTGCGGTGATGGGTCAGCATGGGAGCGATAAGGGCTAAAAGCTATTGAACAAAATGAAATGAACACTCTAGCTGTCTAATAGGTCGGGGTAAGAAACTAAATAGTAAAACAGGCTTAATATTAATGAATCCGCTGATTTGTTAATAAGCTACACAAATCTGGATGAAACAGGTAAAATGTCAGCTTACACAGCAAAAACGGTATTTTTATCTAAAGAAAGCTAATTCGTAAGTAAAGCTTGTAAATATTCTAAGGCTATAGCCTCAAAACAGTGGCAGTCGTTTTAGATGCTAAAAAACCTTCTTCAGGGAGACTTACCGGAGATTGGAGTAAGTTTCATACAGCCAAAAGCGATAGGATACTAGGAGGGAAGTCACCAGAAGCGACAAACTAAGTCGCTGATGAACTTCCGGTGTATTCAAATGCCAGTGTATCCTAATGTCGGCTTCTGTTATAACCGTAGAAACTCACGAAAACCTTTCCCACCAAAATATTGCTGAGTAAAAAGTAAAATTCATTGACTCAGCAATATTTTGGTCTGCCCATTGCGCGTCTCGCAGAGAAGAAAGAGCAAAGATTTCCATTTCAAAGCAGGAACGGCAAGTTAACTTAAGTAAGTCGGTGCAATAAAACCAAACTGTGTGAAGAAAAGTAAATAAAGCTCAAACTCTTTCCTCCCCTGCCCCCTGCTTTATCCCAACAATAATTATTTACACCTACCTACTTATATTAAAAAGCCCACGGATGAATTCGTGGGCTTTATAGCTTGAGCATTTTTTTTGATAATCGCTATAGACTGAAGCTTTATAAAAAATCATTCTGATTTATTTTTATTCATTACTGATGCCATTGCACCTGTGAACAAGTCATGAGTGTTACAAGCTGGTACTTATTTGGGAATACTTTTATAGGAGTGATAAGGAAGGCGATCGCACTAACACTTTCAATTCAAATGTACTACGTCATCTTACAATCACTCTTCTTTTACAAAAAAATGTATCAAAAATCACTACTTTACTAGGAGCAAGCAAGATGGGATTCACTGAAGATATTACCAAGCTATCTGAACAAGTGCGTAAGCGGGCTGACCAAGTTGTTGGCGAAGAATCTACTAAAATGGCACTGATTGTTCCTTTTTTGAGTGTTCTTGGCTACGATGTCTATGATCCTAGTGAAGTAATGCCGGAATACGTGGCAGATTTTGCTATTAAAAAAGCAGGGCAGTTTGAAAAAGTAGATTACGCTTTAGCTATTAACAATAATATAGTTATGCTCGTAGAGGCAAAAGCCCGTGGTCAAAAAGCTGAAGCACATGATGGGCAACTGAGTCGCTATTTTAATGGACTTTTGACAACAAAAGTAGCTATCGTCACTAATGGGGTTGAGTACCGTTTCTTTACAGACTTGCATGATAAAAATGTCATGGACAAGGAGCCATTTTTTACTTTTAACATCCTGGAATATGATACCAAAGATATTGATAACCTCAAATTCTTTCACCGTGATAATTTTGAGGTTACAGCTATTACCAACCATGCTGAGGAAATGGTTTATGTAAAAGGCATGACTCAACTTCTAGGAAATCTTTTACGTTCTCCTTCTGAAGAATTTGTTCGCTTTTTAGTGACTGAACTTGGTACAGTTGCTCCTAGTTATGAAATTAAAGGTCGAATTACTGGTAAAATTATTGATAAATTTAAACCAATTGTTAAAAAGTCGATTCAGGGAAGTTTAGTAGAGTTAATGACTCGCTCACTTACTCCAGTAATAGATCAGCCTGTTGAACCTCCAATAGACGTAGATATTGAACAAGGGGATATACAACCAGATCCTCAAGAATCAAAAGTAGTGACAACTGCTGAAGAAATCGAAGCTTTTGAAAAAATTAAAGCAATCACGCAAACCTCAACGAGTTACAATTATCAACTTCAATACAAAGATACTGTTTCATACTTTGGTATCAATCTTGTTGGCAAAAGTACTTGGTGGTTTCTGCGGCTGTATCTATCTTCGCAGAAAAAAAGTTTTGTTACTAGACTAAGTGTAGATGAAGTAAAGTCGCTAGCTTCAAACTTTGAAGTGCAGGAAGTAACAGCTTCTCTGGGGGATGTCGCATCAAAAATAATTATTTCCTCTGTTAATGATTTAGATAAGCTGACATCACTGATTCTCAGATGTTACGAGGCAGAAGCAGCAAAGCATCAAACATTGACTCCAGATGTAATCAGAATGGAAAAATCAGCTTAACTCAAGGTATCTACTACCAAACTACACCTAACCAACTATCTCCGATTTTTGCCTGCTAACAAATTAGCGATCGCAGTACTAATTGGTTGACATATCGGTAATTATTGGCTTGGAAAAAGGACAAAAAAAGGTGGCTCTGCAACCAGCAGAACCACCAAAGCTTTCGCAAACCTGTTATAAATTAACGAACTGCCCCTTGAGCAGAAACAGTATCAATCGGTTTCATCAGGTACAGCCGCAATAACTGCCAGCCGTTGGAGATGTAAAGCGGCAGTTTTTGGAAGAATTGCAGGAATTTGGGAGTGTTGGAGTTAGCGATCGCACCCAACTTCTCATTATTGCTTATACAAACATCCAACCGATCATAAAACTCTGGATTCTCTACATCCAGCATCAGTGGGAATACCCGACCTGCATTTTCGTTGGTCTTCTTAATTACATGGATATCGTATTCTCGTGCATCCAATCCGAGGGTGGCATAAAAGTCCTTGCGTTGAATGTCATTGAGATACATAGTCGCAAATACCGACAACAGGAAGAACCGACTCCAGAGCCGTGCTTTCCAATCATTCAACATTTGCGGCTGAGATTTCATGACTGCATCAAAGAAATCGCCGTGACGGTTTTCATCCTGACACCAGTTCTCAAAGAATCGGAAGATTGGATAAACCCGGTCTTCGGGATGTGTTTCTAAATGGCGATAAATGGTAATGTAGCGCCAATAACCGATCTTCTCAGAAAGATAAGTAGCGTAGAAAATGAATTTCGGTTTAAAGAAGGTATAACTGCGACTCTTAGTCAAAAACCCTAAATCTAGGGACAAATTAAAGTCCGACAAAGCTTTGTTCAAAAAGCCAGCGTGACGCGCTTCATCCCGTGACATCAGGTTAAAACACTCTGCCAAGACGGGGCTTTTGCCTTTCAAGCGACGACCAAGTTCTTTATACAGCAAAAAGCCGGAAAACTCTGCCGTACAGGAACGTTCTAGAAATTCAACAAACAATCGGCGAGTTTCCCCGTCAATATGATCCCAGGATTGTTCAAACTCGGCATCCCGAACAAAGTGGTGGCGGTTGTAGTCAGTGCGGAATTCTTCAAGAATGGCTCTTAACTCATCTTCATTGACGGAGATATCCATCCGTGCCATTTCATCAAAATCGGTAGTATAAAACCGAGGTGTTAACAAGGTTTCTTTTGCCGGGACTTTAATCCCTGGCCGGATTTCTTCAAAGCCTGGTTTTTTGAGGGAATCTACCATGTCTTGATTTCTCTTTCGTCTTTATTATCTTAAGTAGACCTTTCGGGTGACGTTCCTACGTCTCTACCGCCACGGTAACGGCAGTTCCTCATGGGGAAACCCCGTTGGCGCTAGCCTCTCCCTTTGGGATAAGACCGGACTGCCTCACCAGAAATGCTCTGGCGAACCGTAACAGCCCACAATAATCCAATTGTATAAAGTTCAGTCTACCAAGGTGCGGGTGAGAAATTTGTAAGCAAAACATTAAGAGTTGCAACAATCATTCAATATTTGCGGAATCAAAAATTGCGGATTGGTAGTCAAATAAATATAGTTCAGCAAGCAGTATTATCTCGTTCAAGTTGAATAGCACTCACCTCTTGATTTTCAAAACACTACTATCTCAGTAATTTTCTGTGGTTGTTACTACAATAAATTCATGGGGTTCTATTAATACGTTAGACCGCTTAAAATTAACAATTCATGAATAGTATAATTACTGAAAATCTCTAAATATGTTAGTAATATTTTGCACTTTTATAAATAACTTGAGATTAGACAATGCCTACAACTTCAAATCAGAACAGTAGTGTCTATTACGAAAATTGCTAGAAAGCAACTGATGCAAGATGTAAGTCTAGCTATTAGTACTTAGTATAAAAAACAGTACAAAAAACCCATCTTAAACAACAAGAGTAAATCCAAAAGGTTGAAAACAAGATGAATCTTGAAAACAATCAGCAGCATAAAGACCGACTTCTTGTCTCTTATATCTTGTGTGCAGTCGGATTTATGGGGGTGGGAGGATTGCAGCGTTTCTACAATGGCAAGATTGGAACTGGTTTGTTATGGCTGTTGACTGGTGGTGTGTTTGGTATAGGGCAGTTCGTGGATTTGTTCTTTATCCCCAACATGGTTGACGAATACGAACACAACCTGAGATTAAAAGCGGGTGTATCTCCTTTTGGTGTGCCGTTGAATCAAACAGTGGTTGCTTCTCAAGTCCACCAACCAACAGGCAACCAACTCATGATGAAACTGATTGAAGCGGCGGAAAGCAAGGGTGGTTTTTTAACTGTCACTCAAGGCGTAAAGTTCACGGGAGCCAGCTTTGCTGAAGTGGAAGCTACTCTCAAAGAGATGTACAAATCAGGTTATGTAAAAATTGATAACGACCCCAATACTGGAGCCGTTACCTACCATTTCCACGAGCTTTAATTGTTATTTGTCCTTTGTCATTTGTCCTTTGTCTTTTGTTAAAAACCAATGACCAATGACTAATGACCAATGACCAATGACCAATGACCAATGACCAATGACTAATTTCTACCTAACCACTTTTGACCGTCCAAGCGCTGAACTAAGCCATATACCAACAAATCGAGGGTAATTTTGCGCTCATCGATTAAGAATGACTCAAGAGTGCTGGGTTTTTTGCCTTCATTACAAGAAAATCCCTTTTTTCCTTGAATATCTTCATCGGGGAAATACAGGTTAAACTGACGCTTACCAATTTCTGACCAACTGCCAATAATTTGCCAGCATTCTTCGGCGGATTCAAAGCCAGTGATTGGCATCTTCTGCTTGGCAAAAGACACCTGTAAATCTTGTACGCCTTTTTGAGCGATCGCTTTTTGTAAAGCTGGCAAGTAGTCTTGCTCAATAAACTCTACAAATGGCTTATTCTCAACAGCTGGGGCTTTTTCCTTTTTAGCGGCTTTAGCTGCGGCGGGTTTTTCTTCCGTTGCGTCGGCGGCTGCGGGTTTTTCTCGCTTGGGTGATGCAGCAGCTGGTTTAGCAGCATTGGGATTATCTTCGGGGTTTGCGGCTTTAGGATCTGGCGTGTTGGCAGTAGGGATGTCTGTGGCTTCGGGCGAGTCTGTACTAGGAGCGTGTTCTTCAGCCACACTGGGAGCTTGCTTGTCAACAGTGCTGGGAGCTACTTCTCCCGCTTGATTGTGATTGGTTGGGTCTGCCATTGCTCAGGTCAATCCTTTAATCTAGCTTTGGGAGCGATCGCTCACCTTGATGTATCGGGTATTTTTATTTTGACATACTACTACCGCAAGGCAAAAATAACTGTGCAGTTAGAAATAATGCAAAGGCTTAGGATATAAGCTTTTTTACCCTCCGCTTCCTTCAAATCCCTTTAAATCCCATACCAGTTTCTACCTGTTGCTGTGCTGGAGTAGAATTTACTTTGTCAGATGCAATGCTAGAAGTCTGACGTCTAGTACCAACTTGGCTCAAGAATATGCCTACTAAAATCAAGCTACCGCCAATATATTGAGGTCGGGTAGGGGCTTCACCCAAAATTAAATAGGCTGCTATAATTCCCACAATTGGGCCAAATGAGCTAACTAAGGAAGCCATAGAAGCAGTAGAAGTTTTCAAGCCTTTAATCCAAAAAGACTGGCCTAGCACCACAATCAATCCGCCATAAAGAAACATCCACTGCCACAAGAATGGTGAGAAAACACCAGCGAAATGATCCCTGCCATAGAGAATTAAAGCAATAAAGAAAAAGATTACAGTTCCTAGTGCAGTCCGAAAAATGCTATAGATTCCCAAAGGAATTTGTGAAAGGTGTTTCTTGCTAATAATCGTAGAAGCAGCTATGGCCACTGATGCGGCTGCGGCCAAAAGTTCCCCTATGCCTAAACCAAAACCTCCCATGTTCATCATGGTTTCTGTTGGAGGCTGAAGGATAATAGTTAGGATAACGCCAACAAAAGCTGCGATCGCACCAACAAATTCCCAAATATTTACCCGTTCTCTTAATAACCAGACTGATAAAGCCAAAGTTAGAGGCGGTTCCAAGCGTCCCACCAAGATGACATTGTTCACCCCTGTGAGTGCCAATGCTTGGAAAATTAAGCCAGGGGCTAACGCTCCTGATAAAATAGCCACTGCTGTTAGACTGACCCAATTCTTTCTTGAGAGTTGCTTCAAAGTAGCTTTGTTCCACTGCCGCCCATAGATTAGGATCAGAAGTATCAAGGCGCAAAGGTTTCCCACAAATAAAACATTACACAAAGAAATCGGATTGCGATTGTCAATAAAATGTTGAGCACCAATTTCTGTTAGTTTCCGGGTAACGGCGCTAGATGCTCCAAAAATTAGCATTGCTAGCCAAAGATATGTTTGTCCTGAAATTCTATGGATTTGGCGATGTGGTCTTTTGGGTCTAGTCACAATAACATCACTGCAACGAAAGCATTGCTCATCATATTAAGTTATCCTCACGCACTTCAAAATGAGGTTTTGTTGAGAAAATACTTAAATTATCCTGTGACTTTGAGCAGCCATGATTAGCTGAGAAAATGCTGAGAATCAACTAAATTTTCTTAAGGGATAAATTCATGAAAATAGTAGCTTAGTTTCAATCAGCTCTCACTGCCACCTGAGATGCTTGGGATGTTCAGGATAAAACAAAAAAGAGAAGTAACAAATGAAACTTGCACCCTTACTTACAAGTGTAGCCTTGGTCGGTTTTTTCACAGTTTGGGACGTACCATTAAAGGCGATTAATCCGTCATTAGTGCAGGCATCAGCAGCCGAAGAAATGTCTGTAGCACAAAAATTAGACTTGCTTACTAAGAGTAAGGGTCAAATTGGTAGTGGCGATCAACTACGTCGTTTCTTCTTTGGTGACTTGGAACCAATCGGTATCCAAGTAGGTGGTGCAGGTCATGTAGTTAACCTTTATAACAAAGCTAATGATGTCACCTTCGCTTACTGTTCGCATTACGATGTGATTGTTGCCATTAAAAAAGGTAAGGTAACTAAATTTGAACCCAGCGAAGTGAAGTAATAATAAATCCACTTTCAGGGTAACTGAAAGTTTGAAGATTTCAAAATCCTTCATTTGAATGAAGGGATGTAGGATACGGCTTGTTGCAATATGACGACCGGATTTTGATACTGGGAACAGTGATAGAAGAATCCCCAGTTTATGACCAATCAGTGTTGGTAGTTGAATAAGATAATGGAAATATCAAAACTAAAAACTCTCACGCAAGGAATACAACATCAATAGTTGCACATTAAAGAGTAACTAGGATGGAATTGTCGGAAGCTTATAGCGACCTAAGAAACAATTATCTGTGGAATGTCAGGTTTGACCAATCTATTTTAGGTAATCAAAATTTTGATATTCCCAGAGAATTTACATCAGGAATAGTGGCAGTACTCGCTACTACCACCAATATTAACCCCAGGAACATAGCAGGGTACTTGGTGCAAACAGTTAACCTCTTTCAAGTAGGTGGCATAGCACAAACGTCAAGCAGTTATGCTTTACCCAATAAAATCCCAAGGGTGATTATTTTTCCTGATGGTATTTCACCCTTTACATTACGTTTTAAGTTAACAAATTTAAGCGGCTGCTCTTTTACACCAGGGATGTACAACGCTATTTGCAGAAAGATACTGCATTTACAATACGTGAATATGAAGAGAACACCCAAGAAGAGTAACTCACTGGGGATTCTCTATAAGCCACCAAGAATGCAAATGCGCCCAGACCCTTGCTTCTTTGCATCCCAACCCAGATATCGATTTAGTCAGTTGCAGCAAAGTGTTAGCACAGTTAGACAATTGGCTTGTCAGAAAGCATGGAAATCATTGGCTGTAAGCATAGGAAATGTTGCAAGGATCACGAATTGTTCTCCATTACCAAAGCCTAATGCTGCTCCATTTTCGTTATAGATTAATTTTCACCGAACTGAAGCCGAAATCACCAATTTTATTGGTTAGAGCGTTTCTACTTTTTTGGTCAGGTGGTTAAAAGTGAGAAGTCCCAATTTTCATACAGTATAAGCGACTAACTAATGCTTATGTTCAGTGTAGCTAGTTTTTAGCTATCCTTTGATATCAAAACTAGTTCAGTCTCGCTTGTTTTGAAATCCGTCTAGTTATTTCAATTTCTTGCTTGATTTTATCTGCTTCGTCTTGACATTCTTCTGCTAGTTCTTCAAGATTATTCGCTATTGACAATACCTCTCGTGCTAACTGTTTCGTCTGTGCTGATTTTTGATCGTATTTTTGAGAAGCTTCTGTAATTTCAGAAAAAATATCTTTGTATTCTTCAGGTGGATTTTCCAACCACTCGTCAAACTCACTTTGCGGTTTTTGAAGAATAGCAATAGTTTTTTGCCAGGAGATTTTAAGGCGCATATCTAACGTCTTAATCTCCTGAATTTTTGCCTTGAGTTGTTTGGTATTATTTACTCCAGCTAACTCGTAGACTTTAGCTTTTAGCTCTTGAAGTTTCATAATTACTATCGAGCGTCCCCAATTTAGAGCATTTTATCGATCCGCTTATTTTAATTTTTGATAAAGTCTTTCATTCTCTTCACGAAGACGCTGACTCTCTTGAAATAATGTAGTAATTTGCTGTTTCTGCTGTTCAACTAAAGCTATTGCTTCATCTCTTTGCTGCTTATATCTTTTTGTATGGGCAACTCTTCCACCTAAACTCTTATTATTTTGAGCTAATTCCTGTCTTCGCTTCTCAACTTCATTGTATTTCTTTTTAAGCTGCTCTAGTTCTTTAACCAATTCCACCTGAGCTTTACTATTCTCGGCTTCAGATCGGAAGGCTTCATTTTCCGCTTCTAGGGAAGCAATTCGTGCTTCTAATCTCTTAATTTCTTTATCTTTGCCAAACAGTTTCTCTTGTAATGCCTTGATCAGACCCAAGAGCTTGGATTTTTGTTGATCTTGTTCATGATAAGCTGCTTCAAGCTCATGAGCGCGATCGCGCAGACGACCAGCCCGATTCTGTAAGACTTTGGCTGTACATTCGTATTTAATAATCGCAATAACCCTGCTACGCTCTGGTTCCTCAAGTCGTTAAACTTCGGGGCTACGCCAAAGTTCATCGTAGTTGGTACAATCATGGCGTAGATCCTGGGTTTTGACGTGTCCAGGATCTGCAATTAACTCAGAGTTTTTCAGCCGAACTCGGTCATGCCAATAGTCAAACAATGCCTTACTGTCATCCATGATTGTGCGATCGCTTGTAAAATAGCTATTTATCTTTAAACATAGAGTAACTGAAAGCTCAATAGAAGCCGTATTTACTCTGAACTGCTGTAAAAAATCTTCACTTTGTTGAGTAATCTGCTATCTTCGCCATATTTAGACGGGATTTGATAAATGCTTACCCTGCAATTGAACTAGGAATTCTATTTTTGGGGAACGAGCTTAGGCAATACCTGCTCAAGGATTCGTTTTTGACCATTAGGGGTGAGAGCAACTTCATCCTCTGCAACAGGTCGAATATCTTTACTTTTGATTAGCCTAGATATAGCAACATTAACGTTTTTAGGGTTCTGGCTGACAGCATGTTCACGTAGTTCAGCCCGACTCAAGCGATTATTAGCTGCATGATACAGCAGCAACAGAACTTCATCCGTTGCATAAATATCCCTTGCTAGAACTAGAGGTTTTCCATCCAATTCATGAATTACTGAATGTTCTAGTTGAACAATTTGGGCAATGGTTTCTGCAACAAGCTTTCGATCTCGATTCCAAACTAGGCGGAGAAATTCTGCAAAAATCCATTTGCTTGCATGAAGCACCAGCATTGAATCCATATAGTTTGCGGTATACTCGGTTGATATGTGAACAGCACCGCGATCAGAGCGAAATCCATATACAACCTCAATCACTTTAGCCAAATGATA
Source organism: Nostoc sp. ChiQUE01b (assembly GCF_034531255.1). Lineage (NCBI taxonomy): Bacteria > Bacillati > Cyanobacteriota > Cyanophyceae > Nostocales > Nostocaceae > Nostoc > Nostoc sp. ChiQUE01b. Next base: position 100,329 of record NZ_JAVRBM010000008.1, read on the forward strand.
ACGATCCTTCGAGCCAAGTTTATGAGGAATGTTTTTGTTCAATAAATCTTCACGAACCTTACCAGGCAATTTGCGATGATCAATCTTTCCGGTATCCATTTGAAGCAAGCAACGCGAAATCGCTTCACAAAACCGCCCACCGTCTAGTTCTGTTGGTTGCCAGTCGCCAGCTAGAAATCGTTGCTGCATTTCGACGTAGCATTCCACCACTGCATGGGCAAAGTGAGAGTCAATAATTGTTGAAAGTTCCTGAATTAGTTGCTCAGATGTCCTTCTCATAGCTACACCTCACCAGAATTTTCAGAAGATTCATCGGTGGATGCGTTACTTTGTGCGGAGTCTGTCAATCTCTCTACCTCAGCCAAGCCTGGAGGTAGTAGTTGGAAACCACCCTGCACTTTAATCAAGCTTCCTTGTCCTGAAGTAGCTTGTAAGCTCCGTCCTAAATGACGCTCATCTATTTTGATGCCAAGTCCGAAATACAGGAACTGCTGTAGCTTGTAGCTCGAAACCACTATTTCAGGGTTGCTTGTTGCTTTACCAATTGCCCACAGACTAAATAAGCCCTTCTGTGTGACTGTGCAATCTTTAATGGCTGCATGAAAATCAATATTCGAGGCAAATAATTTCCAACTAGCTACCCAAGGCTCCACTTCTTTGGAAAATCCATTACTCTTGCGCTTGCCATTCTTTGTGGAATTCTCTGAATCCTCCTCACTTTTGGCACTAGACTTCGAGCTTCGTGAAGTTGCACCTGTAGCTAAATTCCACTTACCCTTTATCTTGTCATCAAGTACCTCTGTGAGAACTTTTCGCGCTTGCTCTTGTCCCGACAGTCGCAGCCCAACCATATCTTTCTCAACAATCAATTCAGGACTTTTGCCAATCCATGTGATCGTATTGTTGTCATACAATCCAACTCTTTTAAGAATGTCATTCAATTCATTACGAGGAATTTCCTCTCGTCCATCGACATCCAATGAGTACAGGAGAACCAGATAGGTTAACCGACGTGCAGCATCTAGCCTGTTTGCAGCTTTGAGCCGCGTTTCCATTAGCTGTAGTTGTTCGCCGTTGTGTCGGAAAATCTGTTTTAATTTGTCAGCATCAATTCCATTAGCAGCAGCAAGTTGAGCAACTGTATCAATTGTAGATTTATTGTTCTCATCCCTGGATTCGTCGTTGAATAAGGAAAGTTGTTGAGGTTTGGCATTACTTAAATTACGAATCACAGGACGACCATTAGGTGGTTTTCCAGGTGTCATTTGTCCACCAACGATCGCGGCGATCGCAGCACCACCCCAGCTAATACCTACTTCGTTGCTCAGAGATGCCTGAATCTCTCGTGAGTAGCCTTTGCTGGTTTCAACAAATTTTAATGTATTCATTACGGCAGGTAGAAGACCATTATTACTGGATGCTGATCCGTTATGCCCTTCACCTATTGGGGTTCCACACATTACACATCCTTTTGCGCCGGGAAGAAGTATTTCATAGCAGTCTTTGTTTTTACATCGAATCTGCTGAGGACAGTTAGAACAGTAGAATCCATTGCTAGACAAGGGATGTTGGCAGGAGGGACATGTTTGCATATTTTTAAGTCTCCAAAACTCTATTTGAACTGCATTTTACAAAGAGGTTCAGATAGAGCGCGACTATTTGGCAGTATTAAAGGCTATAAAATGAAATCTTTAGGAACTATACTTAGCAAAAGTTTTAAACTTTTTATAAATTACAGGTCAATACTTTTATATTATTGACTTTTCAGGGTGAAATATAGTTTATGGCGCATTCTTATGCTCCTCTTCCTGCCTTCGAGCGACTTTTACTATTAATTGCAACCTTTGTCCGATACCCAGGAGTTGGTTGTATTGATCCTATGCAATCTGACTCTAATAATCATGATACATTACAATTAGTACAATTGTACTTACAAAAAGTAGCAAGCGAATTAAATGTAAAGCTACCGCCATATTCGCGTTATACCATCCAAAAAGATTTGAAGACTCTTCGTCGCTATGGACTTTTGGATAGGCGACCTTACCGATGGGGTTACTATGTTGGTAAAGGTTTAATGAATCGGGAGGAGTTACAAGTTTCGCTCAATGCCCTACACTCTCAGGCAAGATATCAGGAAGACCCTCAAATTAACCGGATCTATCAAAGACTAATGCGGCGATTAGGAGGGTTAAACCTGAAAGATGAGATACTTTATCCGGTGAGAACCCAATTAGACCGAGTTATTGTCTACACCGATCCGGTGGAAATGATGGCCAAGGGCAAATATCAAAGCCGAGGCACGTTATTTGAAAAACTAGATACACTTGAAGCAGCAATTATTAAAGGACAAGCAGTTGAGCTTTATCGTTGTCGTAATCCGTACAATCCCAACAAAACCAGATATGAGCAAGTTTATCCTTTACAATTGATTTATGCAGACATTGCCTGGTATTTGTTGCTGGAAGATTATAACAACGGTCATCTCGTAGTGTCACGTATTGATCGCTTTAGTGATCACTTTAATGTTCTGGATAGCAAAGGCCGCGGCTTAGATAGCCAATGGAAAAGCTTACATATTGCTCATCGGCTCTTAAAGGCAGGTTGTGGCTTGAAGTTGGGTTTAAGAGAAGAGCAACAAAAAGAGATCCGTGGAGAACTGGAGCTTGTAGAAGTGAAAGTTCGATTTTTCCCTGAAGTAATGGGATTTATCCAAGAGGGAGAAAAGCGACATCTTCACCAAGAAATCAAACCAGGGCTTAAGGGAAAAGATGGCAAATTTGCTTATGTAGATTATATTGTAAGATTGCCTGAGCGATCGCTGGAGGAGTTTTGTCGCTGGGTGTACCGCTTCATGGGCAATGCTCAGTTCATCTCTCCTCAATATCTAGCTGAACAACACCAGAAATTTGCTCGTGCATTAATAGATCGGTATTCTTCCAAAGCCATATAAATCAGGATGATTGACCCTTAAAGTGTAGGCATTGGCTAATTAGTACAGAAACCTAATCTAACCCGAAGTTTCGGGTTAGTGGTAGTTCATGCTCAATCTTCATTCCGTAACTGCCAGACTGCACCAAAAGCGGCCCCAGCCCCAGCTAACAATCCAGTACTCATTCCTTGGATAGTTTTTTGGAATGGATCTTGGGTTAAGCACTCACTTGTAACCTTACTGTCTTCCAAGCAGAGATTACTTTCTGCCCAACCAGCAGTACCTCCTAAAATTACACCAGTGATACTACAAGAAACAATCAGCAGCAAAAGGCGTTGTGTTTTTCTAGCCATAGATGGATGTTTTACTCAATTTTGTATTTTAGACTTTAAATTGAATCGGTATGTAAATACACTTAGTCTGGATAAAAAATTTTGGATTTTTCCATACTTGAGCCACTGTTTAAGCGGGCTGCTTCAGCAAAATTCCAAATCTAAAATTCTGTCAAAGGTTAGAAATTGTAGTTGACTCTCAACTACTTTACACATACAAGCAGCAAATGTCAGCTGGTTTATGGCTGGTGAGGTCAACTCATGCACCTCGCCGTAGTAGTCTATCTTTAAAGTTATGGGTAAACAATTTCGTAGTCAGGACTTTGGTCTTTATTCTTTTTGACGCTCCCCGTATGAAGCGTAGCGGAATACGGGGATTCTTGTTTCACTGAGCAACCTTGCTCAAACTTGTTTCCAAATCTGGGTAGAGGGTCATCTCTCCACAAGCGTTTAAAGTTTCGGTGCGCCCCACCGTACTGAAGTCGTAATTAGTTTGTTTTAGGGCTTTGTTCAATATGTTAATTGCTGCGTTCAAATCCCGATCTAAAACACATCCACACTTACAAATATGAGTGCGAACAGATAGAGATTTTTTCGCGACTTCACCACAATATGAGCAGTTTTGGCTAGTGAATTGGGCTGCTACTGGTACAATCACCCAACCGTATATTTTGCCAAAATATTCTAGCCATTGCGTGAACAATGACCATGAAACATTACTAATAGATTTTGCCAGTTTTCGATTTTTAACCATGTTTTTCACTTGCAGTTTTTCATAGGACACAAGGTCGTTAGACCTCACCATGCATAACGCTTTCTTGATAGCGTTATCTTGACGCTGACGCGAAACTTTCAAATATTTTCTACCAAGATGGTTAATAGCTCTCTTGCGATTATTAGACCCTTTCTTTTGACGACTAACTTGTTTTTAAAGTCGTTTTAATCCCTTCTCCGACTTGCGTAAATATCTAGGGTTATCAACTGTATTGCCTTGCAAATCAGTGTAGAAATGATTCAAACCAATATTTAAACCTATGGTTTTACCTGTTGGTTGAGTATCTATATTACGTTCAGCATCTATGCAAATTTGAACATACTACCCGTCTAAACGTTTAACTATTCTGACTCGCTTAATTTGTTTGATTTGGTAAAAATGCAAATCTCAAGTTCCGATTAACTTTAGTTGACCGATATTACATTTATCTGTGAATTTCATGTACTTGCGGTCATCTGAAAGTTTCCAGCCACTCACCTTATATTCTACTGAGCGATTATTTTTCTGAAACCTTGGATATCCCTTTATCCCTTGGATTTTAGTCTTACAATTATCAAAAAATATTTTGATTGCAAAAGCTGTTCTTTCTGCTGCTGCTTGTCTTGCTGAAGAATTTAATTTCTCAGCAAAGTCGAACTCTTTCGCTATCACAGCAGTGTATTTATTTAGGTCATAAGGTTTAACATTTTGATTATCCATCCAAAACCGTAAGCACTTATTACGGATGAATTTAGTAATCCGCAATGCTTCATCTATCTGTTGATATTGTCGAAGAGTGCCTTTAGCCTTGAACTCAAAAACAATCATCTTTTTCACCTTATCGACCTGAAAAAATTATATAGAATTTTAGGGATTGTACTACTCCCTAAAATTGTGAAATACTCAACTATCCCTTTCTCTGTTCAAGAACCGCAAGAAAACATTCAAGGGATGTTTCGTATTTAACTGCCTTTCATCCCCAAGTTCCACTGCCTTACACTTGGGGTCTTCCCAGCAAAGTAGATAAAAAAATGCTGGAGTGAGTCAATCCCCAGCAGAAATTTTCTGTTGTACCCAAGCCCGAAAAGCACGGGTAGTGGCAATTTCCCCATTCTTCTTTGCTTCTTGGATAAATTGAGGAATCTCCTTCACTGACACAGGCGTAAAAGTAGGGCTGGTTTCGACTTCTGAGTATTGCCCACTTGCAAGTGTGTAAACTCGCAACACACTGCCGTTATAACGCCAAAACTCTGGGACTCCCATTGCAGCATAAAGCCTCAGCTTGTCTATTGCAGACCGGGAATATTCCACTTCCAGCACCAGGTCAGGGGGCGGGTCGGTGGCGAGGTCAATATTTTCTTTATCTCGAACTAATGCTTCATTTTGGATGTAGTAGCTACTATCTGGCTCGGCTCCCCGCTGCAAATCATCCCGCGTTAAAGTTAATGAACCAGCGCGTCTAATTTCCCAGTCCAACTCTTCGCACAGCACGCCAACAAAAACCTCTATTAAGCGATTTGAGTTCTCGTGCGGCATTTGTGGGGTCATAATTTCTATGGTTCCATTGTCATAGGCAAATCGGGAATTACGTTTTGAACCCATTTCAGCCAGCATGGTTTTAAATGTCTGCCAGCTGATGTTTTGGAGTAAAACCCTATTTTCTGCGGATGTTGTTATTGCCACCATAGTTAAGTTCTCCGCAACAAACTTTTTCGAGTACTGTACCCCTTAATATTACTGTTAAGGCTGAACGTAAGAAAGCTATGATCGAAACGACTACTAGGGGTGATAGATTATGACTCAAGCCATACCAAAACTAGTAACCTTTGAAGATTTTGCAGCGTGGCGACCCGAAGGTGGAAGATATGAATTACATGATGGAGTGATTGTTGAAATGGCACAACCAGTAGGAGACCATGAGGATATTGTTGGATTTTTGGTTGAAAAAATTGCTATTGAGTACGTTCGTAATGGTCTACCTTATATAATCCCCAAAACTGCGCTGGTAAAACCAATTAAGTCGGAATCTGGCTACTCCCCAGATGTGCTATTACTCAATCGCCCTAATTTGATAAATGAGCCGTTATGGAAAAAAGAATCAACTGTAAGCCTTGCAGCATCAATTCCCTTAGTAGTTGAGGTAGTTAGTACCAACTGGGATGATGACTACTACACAAAACAGGGTAAATATGAAGGTATTGGAATTCCTGAATACTGGGTTGTAGATTATCTCGGTCTAGGCGCTAAAAAGTTCACTGGCAACCCCAAACAGCCGACTATATCTATTTATCAATTAATCGATAGTGAATACCAAGTTACTCAATTTAGGGGCAACGCTAACATAGTCTCGCCTACTTTCCCGGAATTGAATTTAACTGCTGAACAGATTTTTCAAGCTGGAGGTCTACTAATGTAACCACAACTCCATTTGCTGTTTTCTAACTATGTGATAACTAAAATTTACATACCAAACCTTTTACCAAATTCGTTCTAGATTGAGTACAAAACCAGGTAAAATATTTTCCCCGGAAATAGTTTGAGGAAATTTTGAAATTTCCACATCTTGTCCTGGACGATAAATTTCTACTTCCTGTTTTTTTCGGTTGATTAACCAACCTAGACGACAACCATTTTCGATATACTCTTGCATCTTATTCTGAGTTCTTTTTAAGCTATCATTAGGCGAAAGTATCTCGATCACAAAGTCAGGACAGAGGGGAATAAATTTTTCTTTTTGTTCTTTAGTCAAAGCATCCCAACGAGATTTTTCTACCCAAGAAACATCTGGAGAACGATCAGCCCCTGAAGGTAAAGTAAATCCAGTTGATGAATCAAAAACTTCGCCCAATTGATATTGGTCGTTCCAAAACCATATTTGAGCGTTAATAGTAGAATTACTTTTTCCTGTTTCTCCTCCCGTAGGTGGCATGATAATCAACTCTCCTTGGGCATTGCGTTCTAATTTTAAATCGGGGTTTTCTTCACACAATTGAGAAAACTGCTCTCTTGTCAATTTAATTACAGAATTGAGGTTTAATGTAAGTGCTGTCATAAGAGTATTTCCCTTTTTATTAGATGAGTAGGCTACAAATCTATATCCATATATTTCAAGGGCTTTCTCGGCAATTATACCAACACCATCTCTTGCGCTGAGTAACACCCCAGAATTAATATAACGCGATGTGCAACTTATTCTTAAAACCCCTCTCCAAAACGGAGAGAGGCTTTGATTCTTGCTCCCCTTCCCTGGTAGAGAAGGGGTTGGGGGTTAGGTTTGAGAGTCAAGTTGCACATGGCGTAATATAAGTTATTTTCATTCTTCTCTACCCTGTAGCCCACCTCTGCGACTGGCGAGTTCTTTTTCGATTTCATCTTCATCTAATAAATGTTTACCAGAAGCAACAATCCCAGTGCGAATTTGCTGCAAACGTTCGCCCAATGGGATTTTATTTGCAGAGTTTTTCAAACCAAGAAATTCAACAAAATCTAAAACTTCCTTTTGTTTGTCTTGTGGAAGAGAACGCCACTTTGTTAATAACTCTTGTTCTGAACTCATTAGTATTTACCCACTACTGTTACTTCTATTGTGATTGGGTATTTTTATTGTAGAATGACGTTTAAATTGAATCCTATTCGTGAACAAGAATATCCCCGACTTCTTAAACAAGTCGGGGATCTGAGCATTTGCCAGGTTAACTCACCTACTGATTATCTTTATTACCTGCCAGGAACCTTCAACCCCCGACGCTCAAGGATTTGCCGCACTTCTGGGCTGGGAGTATAGTTATAGCCGTAGGAAGAATTTTCAGAGTCATCCATAATCTGAGGAGTGAGCAACACAATTACCTCTTGACGTTGGTTCTGTCGGTTTGTACTTCTAAATAGCGAACCAATCAGTGGAAGATCGCCTAAGATAGGAATTTTGGAGACAGCCGTCCGGTCTTGGTCTTGAATTATACCACTCAGAATTAGTGTTTGACCATCTCGTAAGCGAATTAAGCCAGAAGTAAGAGAGCGCTCAGACACTAAAACAATTTGTCCATTTCCTATATCTTGTGAGGCGGAAGGAGCGCTGACAGTAGGAGCAACCGATAAAGAAACGAACCCATTATCGTCAATCCGCTCAATTTTTAAACTCAAGGTTAAGCCAACTTTTTGTTTCTCAATTGTTCTTTCTGTCCTAGAACCACCAGAAGTATCCGTTGTTTGGAGGGTTATATTTCCCACTACTTCTTGAGTCAGATTGACCAGAGCCTGTTGACCTTCTTGCACAATTAAGGTTGGGTCGGTCAAAATTTTGGCATTGCCACTTGTAATCTGAGCTTGCAAACTAGCGAGAAGACTTTTGGTAAGCCGTATCGGTGCTGCAATAGTGCTAACGACATCATTGACGATTGGTGTACTAGTCAAGCTAGTTCTCGCTTCAGCACTAGTAGCTGGTCTGGCACCGCCAAAATTCAGAGATGCGACACCACCATCATTGCTAAAGTAGTTGTTACCAACCCCAAAAGAAAAGCTAGTGTTGTAGTCTTGAATGTTCGAGAGGTTGACATCAATAATCTTGACGTTAACTACCACTTGACGACGGCGGATATCAAGCTGAGTTAGTTGAGCCATTGCAATCTCAATCAGTCTAGGAGCGCCAATTAAGGTCAGGGAATTGGTGCGCTCATCTCCTAATGCCTGTAAACCTCTCAGTAATGGGCTAGAGTCTGTAAAATTAGCGCGTTGGGTTTCCAGTCTGGTTTCCGTGGTCGTCTGAGTTTGGGTGATGGGAGCAGCCGTATTACCCACGGCTACGGCGCTAACACTGGTAACTTGTCGTTCGCGGCTGACGGCACTTTCTGCTCCTAAGCCAACCAAAAAATTCAGAGCGGTTCCCACTGTTACCTGATTGAGTCGTATACTACGTACAACCATATCACGCGTAGCATTAGGTAATTTAGCCCCGACAAAAACTGTACGACCACTGCGATTAGCTTCTAAACCACTCAGGCGCAAAACGTAGTTAAACACATCTTGCACTGGCTCATTTTCTATATCTAAAGAAATAGTTTGAGAAACTGCTGGTGCATTAGCACTGGCACCTTGCTCACCTCCTACGTAAGCCAGGTTCAAATTAGCAGCACGAGCAAGCAATGACAAAACCTCACGCACCGGCGCATCTCGCAGTACTAGACGAGGTACACGTTCCTGAGTTGCTAAGTCAACGGTGCTAGGAGAAGCATCAGTAGCCGAAATAGCAATATCTCCCACTGGTGGGGCGACGGCTCGAGGTAAGAAAGGTGGAGCCTGACTCAGAGGTTGACCTGGCCCAGCGGCTTGTGCAAGTTGTCCGTCAATAGTGACTTGCGGGTTAGGAACGAGAACACCTGGCTTTTGACCCGGTTGGGCTGGAGTAGTAACAGGTGGTGCTGTGGATATTGGGGCTGTTGGGGTTGGTGCTGATGCTGTAGTGCCTGTTGAAGGGCTAAAGCTGAGTGTAATTCCATTTGGCGATCGCACCACCGGTTGACTGCCAGGTGCATTGTTGCTGCCAGTTACCGTTACCCGAATACTATTAGCATCAAGCTGATTAACCTCAACAGAGGCAATTCCTGGTGCTGGGTTATCTTGACGAAAACTATTACCTTGTGGTAATCGTAATTGAGTGTTGATAACATCTGCGACTAAAGCCTTGCCCCTTTTTGTAGTGAAAACTTGGGGGCGTGACCCAGAAGAAGTTTTCAAAACAACACTAACTCCACCATTAGCTGGATTTAATTGGACACTAGTAACTTGGCTCATTTGTGCCCAAACTGGTTGAGCTGCCAAAAATACAAAAGCGGCAGTACCTAAAATAAAACTATTACCGTGAAGCTGTTTCACAGTTCATTCCTCACCTGATAAAACCTTGTTTACAAACAATTTTGAGAAGTTGGGGGTTAAGAGTGAATAGTTAGGAGTTAATAGTTAGGAGTTAGGAGTGAATAGTTAGGAGTGAATAGTTAGGAGTGATAACTCATAACTCATAATTCACAACTCATAATTCACAACTCATAATTCACAACTCATAATTCATAACTCATAATTCATAACTCATAATTCATAACTCATAACTCCTAACTCACAACTTCTAACTACTTTTTCGGGGCAATTTTAGCTGCTGCGGCGGCTATTTCTTCTGGACTAAGTGGCATCAATACCTGTAACTGGAATGATGTATTAATCGCTGCTGGGCCTACCTGCATCGGCGTTTTATCTGATGGAGATCTTGTTTCTGCTGGAGCCAAAGTTGCTTGATAATCTTTAACTATTAACAAAGGCTGTAACCGCTCAATGTTACGAATTATCGATTGTGTTTGTTCATAAGTTGCTGTAATCTCAGCACTGATAGTACTGCGTTGCAGCTTGCCGTCAACCAGTAGTCCTAGACTTCCATCGGTAATCGGTTCTGGTTTTTGGGAAATCGGCACATATTTCTTCAGTTTGGCTCTGACTGCGTTAATAGAAGTTGCAGTATTGCCAGACTCAATTAAGCGGTTCAAATCCAATAGCAATGTATCTAAGGTTTTTTCGTTAGCAAATAAACTTAAAACCTGAACTTTTTGCTGCTTTGCCTGTGCTAGTTCATCTTTAACTTTGTCAATCTGTTTGATATTGGCTTTTTTTTGCTCAATTTGCCCTTGCAGTTCAGAGCTTTTGGCTTGTTGCTGCTGATAGCTTTCCCAAGCTGGCATCAGCAGGTTTAAGAATATATAACCTGCTCCCGCTAAACCAGCTACCCCCACCAAGATCCCAATAATTTTTGGTGTGAAGGCAATACCAAATACCACAGGTGAGGCTGGCGTTGCCTGGTCGAATTCCCCACTTTGTTCGGAAAAATTTAAATCATCACTCAGCGTCATTTTGAAATGACTCCTGTTTGTTGCATATTACGAATTCGAGTCACTAACCCCACTGTGCCTTTTTTTTCCAACTCTCGAATTAATTCCGACGCTGGAACGTTGTTCATGCTCGATTGAATAGTGTATTTAACTACTTGGGGTGGCTTAATTATTACATCGCTAGGAGATTGACCCCCACCTGATGTTAAGGGAGCCTCTACTAAAGTTGCTGTCAGAATTCTGGTTTCTGTGGACTTCAAAAACTGAGACTGTTGTAAACTCAATAAGAAATCATTGACATCATTAAAGGAACGAGCCAATCCATTAATTTCTAATCCCCCTGCGGGATTATTTGGTGGCTGACCTGCCGCTACCGCAACGGGTGGAATTTGCTTGATGTTCTCGATTTGCACTGCCGTTGGGATGCGATCGCGCAAATCTTGCAGCATTGCTGACCAAGGTCGAATTTGGTCAAATACTGTTACTAAAGCTTGGGTTTCCCCTTTAACTGCCTTCGTCTCGTCCTTGATTTTATTAATATTTCCTATTTCTGTATCTAACCTCTTGCTTTCTTGATCTAGTTGTGCTATCTGACCATCTAATTCAACAATCTTTCCTTGCAACAACCACCAACCAATTCCCAATAAAGCTGGAATACCTATACCTACTGCAACTCCCACATACAATAGTGTCAAATCTCCCGTAGGAAACTTTAGGGATATTCCCTTGTTTCTCTCAGGCTTTTTTTGGTATTGTGGGCGGTCTTTAAGAAAGTTAACATCTAGGCTGTACATTGTGTTACACCTCCCGCATTCCTAGACCAAGTACAATCGCCAAGCCAGAGCGTTGTACCTGTGGATATTTATCAGTGTCCACTTCCAGAGATAAAGACCCGATTGGATCTATTTGGGTAGTTGGCAAGCTCAATCGTTGGGTAAAGAATTCATCTAGCTGTTGAAGTCCACCTCCTGGCCCAGCTAATAAAATCTGCGCTACCTCCAAATTTTCACTTTGATTCAGGTAAAAATCGATGGAACGGCGCAGTTCATCCGTTAGTTCTCCCAAAACTCTTAATATGGCAGCCATACCAGGATTGAGTTCGGTAACACCAGTTTTGCCGCCGTCTAGGGAAGTTGCAGGAATAACCATTCCGTGTAACAGTTCCATATCTCGTGATGTAGGTAAGCTCATTGCCCTTGCTAAGGCAGTTTGCATTTGATAAGTCCCGATGGGGACTGTGCGCGAAAATTGCGGCACTCCGTTAACGATGATGGCGATTTCTGTACTGTCGAACTCGATATCAACTAATACTGCTGCTTCTTGCGGCCCAAATTGTCGCAGTTGTTCGCGAATAGTCCGAATTAGAGCAAAACTGTTAATTTCTAAAACATCAATTTGTAATCCTGCCTGCTCGAAGGTACTTATATAGGTATCCGTTATCTCCTTGCGGGTGGCAACTAGGAGTACGTGTACTTTTTCAATGCCATCTTCATCTACAAAGTACCCAAGTTTCTGATAATCTACATCAGCCTCTTCACGAGGATAGGGTAAATACAAACCTGCTTCATGGTTCAGCACCATTTCTCGCAGTTCTTTATCATCTAACTCTGCTGGCACTGGTATAATCCGAACGATGGAATCTCGTCCTGGGACACCAGTAGCAACGTGAGAAGTTTTGATTTTGCTCTCAGCTAGGGCCTGCTGGATTAATTGCGCCATTGCTGGAGGGTCGTTGATTTGACCATCGGTAACTATCCCTTCTGGAACTGCTACCGATGTATAGATTTCTAATTTCAAGCCTTGACCCTGCTTGCGTAGCTGAACTACATTCACCCGTTCGGGAGCGAGTTCAATGCCTACCCCTTTTTTCGATTTGCCAAACAGACTATTGAAGCTTTTTACCACAGTTGTGCCCGCTGGACTGCTAAATTGAAAATTTAAATTAGTTGCAGTAAAGGCGTTATGTATAACGTCTTTACGGATAATTTATTTAACCTATAATCTCAACAATTCTGTCTAAGCTTTTCACACCGATCAAGCGTAAAAATACTGGGAAAATGATTCAATTGCGAAAATTTAAACAACTTGTTGCTTTGGTACTGCTTGGCTTAATAACCAGTTGGGTTGTAAGTTGCAGCACAGGTAATGTTAATACAAGTACAAAACAAGCTACTTCAGGAGTGGGAACTGTTGAGTTTTGGACAATGCAACTCCAACCTCAATTTACCGACTACTTCAAAAGCCTAATTGCGAATTTTGAATCGCAAAATCCAGGTATAAAGATTAACTGGGTTGATGTACCTTGGGCGGCAATGGAGAACAAAATATTAACAGCTGTTTCCGCAAAAACGCCGCCTGATGTAGTGAACTTGAATCCGGGTTTTGCTTCCCAACTTGCCGGACGAAATGCCTGGTTAGATTTAGATGCGAAAGTCCCAAATGATGTACGTTCCTCCTATCTGCCGAATATCTGGAAAGCAAGCACGCTGAATGGTAAGAGTTTTGGGATTCCCTGGTATCTCACCACACGGCTAACCATTTATAACACTGATTTATTAAAACAGGCAGGTATCAATAAAGTCCCTGCAACCTACGCAGAATTGGCACAAGCTGCGCAACAAATTAAAGACAAGACGGGGAAATATGCCTTTTTTGCAACTTTCGTACCGCAAGATTCTGGTGAAGTGTTGGAATCTTTCGTGCAAATGGGAGTGACTCTCATAGATGCTGAGGGTAAAGCGGCGTTTAATTCAGCACAAGGAAAAGCTGCGTTTCAGTATTGGGTAGACTTGTATAAAAAAGGGTTGCTTCCTAAAGAGGCTTTGACCCAAGGACATCGCCATGCGATCGATTTATACCAATCTGGAGAGACTGCGTTTCTCTCTTCTGGGCCAGAGTTCCTGAAAACGATCGCTAATAATGCCCCAAAAATTGCTCAAGCTTCGGAAATAGCACCTCAACTCACCGGTGACACAGGTAAGAAAAATGTTGCGGTAATGAATATAGTTATTCCCCGCGATAGCAAACAACCAGATGGCGCTGTGAAATTTGGTTTATTTGTCACCAATGACGAAAATCAGTTAGCCTTTGCTAAAGCTGCAAATGTCTTACCTTCTACAGTCAAAGCATTGTCTGATAGTTACTTTAATGATGTTCCAGCTAATGCTTCAACAATAGAAAAAGCGCGAGTGATGAGTGCTCAAGAACTGCCAAAGGCAGAAATATTAACCCCTACCTTGAAGGATTCCAACAAACTGCAAAAGGCAGTTTACGAAAACTTGCAAGCAGCAATGTTAGGCCAGAAGACGGTAGATAAAGCTGTAGAAGATGCGGCGCAAGAGTGGGACAGTACTAGGAGTTAGGAGACAAACGAAAAATAGCTAAATATAGGAATTACAGCGTGGGAAATGGATGTAGGACTTATCCCGCATTTCTCACAAAACGGTAGGGGCAGGTTCACGAGATGTTCGTGAATGATTGAAGCATATTTGTGAACCCGCCCCTACAGCCTTTGGACTTGGGTTTCATAAAGAGGAGTGAGAAATCCGGGTTATCACCTGCTTCATCAGGGTGAATACACCGCACAACGCCCTCAAATACATGAAAAGCACAGTCATTACAGATAGACAGATAGTTTGATAAGCCCCCTCCCATCCTCCTCCCCTTCCGCACTCCAGATGATCGCACCCCTTGAGCAAAGTACAAGGTGCGATCGCGTAGGAATAAGTGATTAAGTTTTTTTTAACTGTTCTTGCATCTTTGTCAAGATTTTGAGATATTAAATTCAAAAAATTAATTCAGATAGAAAAATTATGGCAACCGAGCAAGAACTTCAATCTCTTTTTGATACCTTAGATACCGATCAAGATGGCAAAGTCTCCATTAATGAGCTTTTTTTTAGCCCAGGCTTAAGTGCAATCATCTCCGCAGAAACAGGTATCAGTAGCCCCCAGGCATTGCTATCTATGTATGGTGATCAAGACGGTAGTATCACCTTTGAAGGGTTGAAACAAGTAGTTAAGGAAGCAGGAAATTTAAACTAACGTACTGTGGCGCGGCTGATTAAAATTGCACGATCTCTGTGTTCGCGTAGCGTCTCGTAGAGAGGGTTGGCGGCTTGCTAGAGAGACTTAACGGGAAAAGTCAGGTTGGGGTTGGGGTATTAGAGACTTTTGCAAGAGGTCTATAGAAAAAGGGTGTCTTGGACAAACTACGCTTGCACCACAAAATCTAATGCCCTAAGAGTTGGCGCACCAGTTAGAGTCGCAAATAGACCACCGCTACCAAAACCAGCTGCGCTGCCATTTTGGTTGTAGAACAACTGCCCACTCACAGGATCGTAGACAATTGTTGCCGTGCTAGTCCCTGCTGAAGAAGTGATTTCAAAATCACTGCTGTTACTAAAACTTGCTCCCGCAGTTGAAGCGATGCCTACGGCAACCCGTTCGCGTAGCGTCTCCGACAGGAGAAGCGGGAACGCACTAAAAGTAGTTTTATCTAGGATAATTTGATCACCTTGAGAACTGTTGAAGTCAGCGATCGCATCTACACCACTCAGGGCAAAAGCAGCATCAGTGTTGTAAAGGAATTTGCCAGCACCCGTACCACCTATGAGTACGTCATTGCCAGCACCGCCAACGGTATCAGTATCTCAACTTTGAACATTTGCACCAAATGTTATTACATATATAAGAAAGGCTTAAGTATTTGCAGGAAAGGTATAATTATTTGCTGGAAAGACTTTAACCTTTGTAACAAATACTCTTACATGTATAAGAAAGGCTTAAGCTATTGCAACAATCATTGTAGTGAACTTATAGATATAGTTGTTGCTAAAAAATCGCCTACTAAATAAAGTGAACCACACACAATTATGAAATCGTCTGTGGTAACGGTTGAGGTTGCGGCTTCTAGTGCTGTGAATAAATCTGGATGGATTTGACGATCGCTTAATTCTGGACAGAGGCTGTAAGCTAGATTTGATAAGTAGTCTAAGTCAGCAGAAGTTCTACCCAGCCAAGGTTCTACTGGTATTGGCACTAAATAAAGGCGATCGCCTGGTCGCAGTAAAGCGGTAAAAATATCAGTATGATCCTTATCGGCAAACATTCCCATAACCCAATTTACAGGCTTGGGGTTAACTGCGTCTAAGCTATCAACATATTGTCGGAGAACTTGGGCAGCGGCGGTATTATGAGCGCCATCAAGTAATAATTTATGGTTTTTCCAAGTAGTCCATTGCATCCGCCCCGGCCATTTAGTTTTGGCCATACCCTTAGTTATGGCTTCTTCTGAAATCTGCCAACCCTGTTGCTGGAGAATTTCTAAAGCTGCTATTGCCAAAGCTGAATTAGTTAACTGAATCTGTCCCGCTAACGGCAACGGATATTTGATAGAGTGATGGGCTGATTCTTTAATTTTTCCCTCTGCCCCTCTGCCCCTCTGCCCCTGTGCTTTACACATATACTCTGCCCATCCTGTAGCGATTTCACGGGCGGGTTGAGGTGTAAAAATTGGACATTGTAATTCTAAGGCACGCGATCGCACCACTTTGTCTGCCTCTGGTGGTAATGGCCCAACCACAACAGGACATCCAGGTTTGAGAATACCTGCTTTTTCTCTAGCAATATCAGCGACGGTAGGGCCAAGTTGCTGCCAATGTTCCCGGCTAATGGAAGTAATAAGCGTAACCAAAGGTTCCAAGCAGACATTGGTAGCATCTAAGCGCCCTCCTAGTCCAACTTCTACCACAGCCACATCAACTTGTTGCTGGGCAAAATATAACCAAGCAGCCGCCGTAATTACTTCAAATTGAGTTGCCGATTCGTCCTGATGACGAATAACCGCTTGGACTTTTTCTAATAATTGACTCAATTCCTCTGAGGAAATTGGCTGTTCATTCAGACAAATACGTTCCGTCCAATCAACTAAATGGGGGGAAGTGTAACGTCCTGTACGATAACCAGCCTCAGTGAGTACCGAGGAAAGATAGGCACAGACTGAACCTTTGCCATTAGTGCCAGCAACATGAATTACCGAGACTTGGTGATGAGGATTGCCGAGATTTGCCAATAGATTGACAATGCGATCGAGTCCCAGATGGACACCAAAGCGTTGCAATGGTTGTATTACAGAATCTATATCCAAGGAATGGGAGTAGGGAGTGGGGAAGGTGGGGCCCCCTCTGGGGATAAGGGGTAATGGGGAGTGGGGGAATGAGGGAGGTAAGGGAGATGAGGGAGAAATAACCAATGTTCAGTCCCCAATGCCCCATACCCAATCCCCGATTAATGAATTTAGGCTTCCCGATCCAAAAAGCCTTGAATTTGTCTTAAAGCCGCAGCACCAATATTAAACACTGCCCAGCCAGCAGCAATGGCAACTGGTGCTAAAACGATCGCTATACGGAAATCGATATCCATATCTAGAACCCCTCTCTTAATTAGAAATTAAAGTTTTGTCAACTGCTCTCATTTTTATTTTTAGCTGAAGTGGGCAACTTTTCCAACTAGATATGTAAAGAATGTTTAAATTATGGGGTATTTGTCATTTGTCATTTGTCATTTGTTATTAATTCTTCTCCCTCATCTACCCTGCTCTCCTGCTCCCCATTACCCCTTATCCCCAGAGGGGGCCCCAGCTTCCCCACTCCCTAAGCCTTGCTAAAACCAATATCAGTACCTTTACCAGCATGAACTAAAGCTAACTTTTGGTAACGTTTAGCGTGTTCAATCAGTTCTGCGGCTTCAACGTCTGTGACTTGGCGTAATACTTTACCAGGAATACCGACAACTAGGGACAAAGGCGGTACATTTTTAGTTACGACTGCGCCAGCACCGATAATGCTACCAGCGCCCACTCGTACCCCATCTAAAATCACTGCGCCAATCCCAATCAAACTTCCACGCTCAATGTAAGCAGAATGTATCACAGCGCGATGCCCTACGGTAACATGATCTTCTAAAATTGTTGGAAAACCAGCATCACAATGTAGAATTGCACCATCTTGAATATTGGTGTATTCGCCAATTTCAATCCGTTCTACATCTCCTCTCACCACTGCTCCATACCAAATGCTCACTCCTGTTGCTATATTTACCGAACCGATAACAACAGCATTGCCCGCAATGAAGGCAGCTTGAGAAAAATCAGGAGATGTCCAGTAAGAAGCGGTAGACACGATAGAATATGAATATGGTACACAGGAACACTGGAGAAACTCCAACCTTTGAGGCTGGTTGCACAACCAAGATATCACAGCGTCAAGCCTCTACGCTGAGGAAAACACTAGTGAACATTGTTCCTGCCGCAACTCTGTGTTTTTGCAGCAGTGAGCAAGTAACCCAAAGTGGTTGAGCCGAAGTGTATAATCCAACCCACTAGTGCTAGTGAAGACAAAACTATGTTTGTACGCACTTCATGATGAATCCAGGTTTGCAGTACCCGATGTTTGGGCCGGAAATACAGTGTCCCCATTGTCGCCAGACTATTCCGGCGCTGACACTAACAGATACCTATTTGTGTCCTCGTCATGGCGCGTTTGAAGCTAATCCTAAAAATGGAGAATTAATCCATTTGCAATCGGGGCGTCATTGGCGGAGGTGGAATAATGAATGGTATAGACAACATACTCATCCTGATGGTATTCGCTTTGAAATTCACGAAGCATTAGATAAGCTCTATACCCAAGGCTTTCGAGCAACACGAGTGATTATTGCTCGACGCTATCAAGAATTGATGAGCGGCTATTTAGAACGCAGCACGCCTTGGCGTTCTGGACAACCAGAAGCTACTGCTGCGCGATTGTACGGCTTACCCGTGGAGTTTAGCCCCGATACCTCAGATGATGCCTGTTGGGAAGTGATTAATTTTGACTTGGAAAAAGAGCCTGGTGTCCCTGTACGCTACCCTTATTTCAGGTTGTTTGAGTAATGGTCATTTGTCATTGGTCATTGGTCATTTGTCATTTGTCATTTCTTATTGGTCATTGGTCATTGGTCGTTAGTGAATAAGGAATTACCAAGAAAAAATTATCCAATCTTGTGGGGTGGACATCTTGTCCGCCCTTGGTTATGGGTAGGCGAGACGCTCTGAAGTTTTGATACCTACGGGCGGGCTGCACTCATGGCAAAAACCACTGCTCATACTTCTCTCATTTCCAAAAGAAGAATTGGATTTAGTTAAAAGTACCTAAACAAAGGACAAAGGACAAGTGACAAAGAACAAGTAACTAATTATGCACCACGCTTCTATTCGGACTGCGAATATTCATCGAGCGATCGCTTTCTACGAACTTTTAGGGTTTACAATTTCAGAACGCTTTACTACCGGCTACACCCTAGCTTGCTGGATGGAAGGATTGGGCGGCAGAATTGAACTGATCCAAATTCCTGAACCAAAACCAGCCCCAGATGCGTTTGCTGACGAACATTATGTGGGATACTATCATCTCTCGTTCGATTTAACTGAGATTACACCAGATTTACCTAGCTGGTTGACAAGTTTACAAGAACGTGCGTCCCTAGCGGCTGAGAGTCAAACCGAAGGATTAGAACCGTTGAAGGTGCTTTTAGAACCAACACAACAGCAAATAGGCGATCGCATTTATGAAGTAGCTTTCATCGCTGATACTGATGGCTTACCTCTGGAATTCATTCGGATTTTAGCAAAACTCGCATAATTTAGCTTTTTTATGACTTTTGTTGCTAATATGTTGTTTTTCTATATTGTTACTGAAGTCACAGATTTTTTTGCCAGATTAAAGTGTAGTCACTCACAAAAATAGTTATGTAACTTAATTTACAGACAAAACTGCTAAATACATGTATGGATTTTCCAAATTTTATTCCAAATTTTATAAATATCCTTTGCCGTTATTACTTTTAAGTTTATGGCTAGTAGCTGTTTTTTGGTTGAGCGATCGACCTGCTCATAGCCAACATCCAGCTATATCTACTAACAAAGAAAAATATCAGTCAACCTTGCTAGCAAAAAGAATAATGCCCTCAACACTGACAGAAAATGTCCGCAAGACAGTGCTGGAGAATGGTCTAATTGTCCTGACAAAGGAAGTGCATACTGCGCCAGTGGTGACGGTGCAGGTATGGTACAAGGTTGGCTCACGTAACGAAGAACCGGGCGTGAATGGTATTGCCCACCAGTTGGAACACATGATGTTTAAAGGTACTCGAAACCGTCCAATTCAATTTGGACGTTTGTTTAGTGCTTTAGGTAGTGATTCCAATGCTTTCACCAGCTACGATCAAACCGCATATTACGGTACTGTGGAACGAAACAAGCTGAAAGCGCTCTTGGTGCTGGAAGCAGACAGAATGCGAAATTCCCAGATTGAGCCAGAGCAATTAGCGAGTGAAAAGCGGGTAGTAATTTCGGAGTTGCAGGGTTACGAAAATAGTCCAGAATATCGTCTCAACCGCGCTGTCATGAAGGCGGTGTTTCCCAATCATGCTTACGGGTTGCCTGTAGGTGGTACTAAAGCTGATGTCGAGAAATTTGAAGTAGAGCAGGTAGAAAAATATTACCGCAATTTTTACACTCCCGATAATGCCGTCTTAGTGATTGTTGGAGATTTTCAAACAGCAAACACCCTGGAAATAGTTAAAGAGGTGTTTGGCAAATTACCCAGGCAGGAGGCAGGAGTTATTTCTCCCTTATCTCCATCACTCAGTACTCAGCACGGGCTAAACGCCCCGCTTCCGCTAACAGCACTCAGCACTCCCATCGTATTGCGAGAACCGGGAGCAGGACGGCTGTTACAAGTTGTCTATCCACTACCAGATGCCAATCAACCGGATGTCCCGGCGCTGGATGTGATGGATTACATCTTGACAGAGGGACGGAATTCTAGACTTTATCAGGCATTGGTGGAATCAGGTTTAGCTAGTGAAGTTACAGCATCCGTCACCAGTTTGCGAGAATCTGGCTGGTATGAGTTGTTGGTAACGGCTGGAGCTAAACAAGATTTGAAAAAAATTGATTCAATGTTGAGTAGTGCGATCGCTAATCTAGCAGAAAAAGGTGTGACATCTGAGGAAGTAGAACGAGCTAAAACTCAATTAACAGCAGATGTAATTTTGAGTAACCGTGATATCACCTCTCAAGCAATGCGATTGGGCACTGATGAGACAACTGTTGGTGATTATCGCTACACAGACCGCTATTTGGCAGCTGTTCATCTGGTGAAGCCGACGGATGTTGTTGCTGTGATTAACAAATACTTGACAAAAGAAACGCGGACAGTAGGCTTTTTTGAACCAACCCAGAAGCGAATAACAGAAGTTGCTGACAAACCAGACTCAGCCCAAACTACAGAAAACTTCTTTCCTGGCGCACCTGTGCTTTTTTCTGAGGTGATGAAATACTTACCACCCGTGGATTTGGCTATAGATGCGATTGCCCAAGTCTTACCACAGGAATTTAAATTGACTAACGGACTGCGGATATTACTATTACCCGATCAAAGTACTCCCACCGTTACCTTGAGCGGCTATATTCAAGCTGGGACAGAATTTGATCCAGAAAATAAAGCTGGATTGGCTGCTTTTGTGGCAGATAATTTGCTAAATGGCACTAAGAGCAAGGATGTTTTTACTATTGCTAAAGTCTTAGGAGAACGAGGGGCAAGTCTAGACTTTCAAACCTACCGCGAAGGTGTGCATATCGAAGGTGATAGTTTAGCAGAGGATTTGCCGATACTTTTAGAGATATTGGCAGATGTTGTTAAAAATAGTACCTTTCCAACCAAAGAGTTGGAATTGCATCGTGAACAAACTTTAACTGAGCTGCAACTGGAATTAGATGAGCCATCAGAAGTAGCCAGAAGAGTATTTGTTCAATCAATTTATCCGAAAAAACATCCTTTACACACCTTTCCCACAGAGGAGAGTTTACAGCAGATTCAGCGCCAGGATGTGATTGATTTCAAAGCTAAACATTATCGTTCAGATACAACAGTGCTAGCCCTGGTGGGAGATTTTGATCTAGACAAAGTGCGATCGCTGATTAAAAATAAGTTTGGAGACTGGGAAGTTAGCAATCAAGCACCTGTATTAAAATATCCCTCGGTGGCAATGCCACAGAAAATAGTGAGTGTCAACCCAGTTTTACCAGATAAAGCCCAAGCTGTAACTTATATGGGTTACACAAGCATTAACCGTTACGATCCTCGATTTCAGGCAGCCTTAGTATTGAACCAGATTTTGGGAGGCGATACTTTATCTAGTAGACTAGGTGCAGAAGTGCGCGATCGTCAAGGTTTGAGCTATGGAATTTATAGCTCTTTCCAAGTCGGCAAGAATGTAGGGACATTTTTGATTGAGATGCAGACTAGTCCTGAAGATAGCAGTAAAGCGATCGCTAGCACCCGCCAAATACTACAACAAATCCATCAACAAGGTGTAACTGCACTGGAAGTAGAAACAGCTAAACGCACCCTCATCAGCAACTACAACGTTTCCCTGGCAAATCCAGAGGAATTAACAGATAAAATTCTGATGAATGAAGTGTATGGACTAGATAAAGTAGAATTGCACTCCTTTACTGATAAAATCCAGAAAGTCACCCTTACCCAAGTTAATCAAGCGGCTCGTGAGTTACTCCATCCAGATCAAATCGTAGTCGTTACTGCTGGGCCATCTGTATTAGCAGAGAAAAGTATTAGGTAAAGATGGGCACTGAGCATGGATAATATAAAGAATGGGTAAAGTGGTTTTTCCCGCCATTTCTTAATTGTTCCTGCTCATCAGCATTGCCTTTTAAGAATTAGTGATGACAATTTATAACTATTTTTACGAAATTGTAATTAAATCCCTTACTTTCACAATTCCTGCTTGGGTACAAATATTACGGCGTAACTACGTGATATTAACGTTGCTTCTAACTTTAAATTTCATCGCTGCTACTCCAGCAATGGCGGCGAATTTGTCTGGCGATTTGCTTAAGCAACCAGCTACAGAAATTACAGTTTGCTTGGGTAATGCAGCTAACGAACTCAAATTTGAGCCAAATCATTTGGAATTTGAGGTTGGTAAACGCTATCAACTACGGCTTACTAATCCCAGCCAACTGAAACACTATTTTACCGCTAAAGATTTTGCCGATGGCATCTGGACACAAAAAGTTGAAGCAGGCAAAGTAGAAATCAAAGGAGCCATTCACGAACTGGAACTCAAGCCCAGTGCTGAAGCCGAATGGGTATTTGTGCCCCTGAAATCTGGTACTTATGGCTTACGTTGTACAATACCAGGACATACAGAAGCAGGTATGACTGGAGAGATTGCCATCAAGAATTAAAAATCAAAAATAATTGAGTTAAATACAACATTTCATTAAATTCTCTGCGTACCTTTGTGCCCCTCTGCGTTTAAATTTCAACTCTCAATTCATCACAATTTTAGACAAAACTATACTAACTTCCATAGTGTATCGTGAAAAATAACTTAGGGCATTTTTGATTCAAGTCCGACAAATTAGGAGTATGCAAATATGTTATTCTATATACATTAGCGCCCAAAATAGAAGAATCCCTATCAGGGATTAAAATAACTTAAATTATAGATATTATTTCTCAATTAACCCAGAGAAAGCATTGAGACTTCAGCGTCAGAGCCACCAGTAATTATTAATTTCCCATGAACATTTTCAGTAACTTACTTTCTCAAGCGACTCAACCTGCACCTGCAAAAAAACAGCGCCGAGGAATTGAAATTAAATCGCCGCGTGAAATTGAAATCATGCGGCAATCATCGACAATTGTAGCAACTGTCCTAAAAGAGATTTCCGAGCTAGTAAAGCCAGGAATGACAACAGCTGATTTGGATGCTTATGCAGAAAAACGCATCCGCGAAATGGGTGCAACACCGAGTTTTAAAGGATATCACGGTTTTCCTGGTTCTATTTGCTCCAGCATTAATAATGAAGCAGTACATGGCATTCCTAGTCCCAAGAAAGTGATTCGCGTTGGGGATGTATTAAAAGTAGATACGGGCGCTTATTTCCAAGGCTTTCACGGTGATTCTTGCATTTCAATTGCTGTCGGTGAAGTGACGCAAGAAGCTGCTAAATTAATTCGCGTAGCAGAAGAAGCTTTATATAAAGGCATTGAGCAAGTAAAGGCTGGTGTATACTTGCTTGACTTAGCTGGAGCAATTGAAGATCATGTGAAAGCTAACGGCTTTAGTATAGTTGAAGAGTTCACTGGACACGGTGTCGGTCGTAACCTGCACGAAGAACCTTCAGTATTCAACTACCGTACCCGCGAGATGCCAAATGTTAAACTCCGTGCGGGGATGACGCTGGCAATTGAGCCAATTTTAAATGCGGGTTCCAGACACACCCGAACATTATCTGACCGTTGGACAGCAGTCACTATGGATAATTCTTTGTCGGCTCAGTTTGAGCATACAGTTTTAGTGACAGAGACAGGTTATGAGATTTTGACTGACCGTTCTAAGGTGTAATTGTTAGTTGAAATTAGATGTTTTTAACAGAGGTGAAGCGTCAAAAGAAAGCGATTTGCCTCTTTATTTTTTGAACGCGGCGATTCTAGGACTTTTCTTGGTCTGGAAGGAAGTCCCCTGCATATAGCCTGATAAATTCGCCAGCGGCGGCTGGTTCGATGCTTTGGAGTGCTTTAGCAATGTTGAGGATTGTTTCACCGCTGGGGTCTGTCTGTTCATGATACCAGCGGAAAATGACGAAAGGTTTAACTCTCATGATGACTGATAGTTTATTTTGGCTAATGTTATAAGTTTCTAAGGTTTGTCTGAGGGCAATTCCTACTTTTCCCATACCATTGATTATGTCAGAAACCCATCAGTTAGTAAATATTCGCAGAATTGTGGGGATTTTCTCAGTTTTGATATTCAGATACAGTGAATATTACTTTTGAATAGGAATTAGGTGAAAGCAATGCCTAACAGCTTTCTAGCGGATACTAACCAATCAAACTCTGCTTTTGTTGCTGTTAAAGCTTCTAAAGATCCAATTTTCGGCAAAGAATCTATCAGAATTCTCGTAATCGGTTCTCGTCGAGGAGTGATTAGCATAATTCACACATTGCATAACTTGCAATTTGCAGAGGTTGGCGAGTGGAGTCGACTTTTACCGACTGCAAATCCTGGGGAGATGATGAGTATTTTGACTCGCCATATTTTTGTTAATTAATTAGTTGTGTCACTGCTACAATAAACAAGATGCCCGATTTATTAAAAAAGTTGGGCATCTGCAACCTGCAATTTTGACAAATAAAATAAGATTATTATAGTCTTTTACTTTTAAATTATTTTACTGATAGCCGCGTAATTAGTTTGATAAATAGGAAGCATTTCTTTAGCCTGTATAGAGACAGACGTACTCTCTGGAATTGCTTCTAATAAATTGATTGCCTGCTGCCATTTATCTTGTACTTGCTGCCGAATTAGTAGTGAATGAGGCGAATTTTGGACAAATAAATTAGCTTCTATTGCTAGTTTTTGGGCTGATTCTAAGTTCGCTACAGCTTTTTTTTCAATTAAAACTCTTTGACTGATATATTTATAGTTAATCTGATAGTAAGCCAATTTCTTCTTTGCCTGGTCATCAACTGATGTTTCATTAGGAATGCTATCTAGCAAGTTTATTGCCTGATGCCATTTGTTTTGTGCTTGTTGCCAGACTTTTAGAGGATGCGGTGGTTTTTGAACCAAAGAAGCAGCCTCCATACCGATTTTTTGAGCAGATTTAAACTTGGCGACGGCTCCGACATCGTCTGGGACGAACGTACTTCCTGCTTGAGTTAAACTTGGACTCATCTGCTGCAATTGTGGACTTTGCTCTTTAATTTTCCAACCAGCAAAACCTAAGATTAATAAACTTGAGGCTATGAGTAAAGCCGAATGTATTATTTTTTGTGTTGAAAACTTTGGTACTACTTCTACTTGCTGGCTAATAACTGGTTCATTACTACTTTCCTGTTCAATCTTTTTTATGGCTTGTTCTGCCTGTTCGCTTAAAGTGTCACCCTGAATGATTAAAGTAGCAATTTGTTCTTGAAATAAATCACAATCATTGAGAATATCTGTTAATTCTTGGAATTTTCCCTCACTCGATATAATTAATTCGTGGTCATCATCTAACCACTCTAAAGCGAAACCAGATTTACCATAAAAAGCTGATACACCTAATAAAATATTTAATAAGCTGCGACTATTTTTAATTGTATGAAAAATATAATTTAATTTTTGCTGTAACTGTAATAATTGTTTTTGACAATTGCTAATTTTTTCAATTTGATGTTGTAAAATATTAGCTTTACCCAAGTCTAAGTCAATTTGTAAGCTTTCATTTAAGGTTTTAAATTCATTGGATATACTTAAATGAATAATATCAGAATTTAGTTGATTTACTAATTGAATATCACTGAGAATATCAGCTGCTATTGCTTGCAAAAAATAACCCCATTCAATCCAAGCATCAAGTTTTGATTGTAAATCGGTCAATGAAATTTTAGTTTCTGAATTTCCAAATTTTTCTGTTATGGCTGAATCTATTAATCCCAGAGTAGGTATAAATAAATTAGCTACTGTATTTATTCGAGGAAGTGTAGCGATCGCAGAATTTTTGACATTCTCAAATCTCAATTCTTGAGCGACTAATTTTTTAATATTTCGTAGTTTTTCCTGAGCATTATTAATCAGGATAATTTGTTCGATGATTTCATTAGAATCGCCAAGA
Organism: Nostoc sp. ChiQUE01b; assembly: GCF_034531255.1. Classification (NCBI taxonomy): domain Bacteria; kingdom Bacillati; phylum Cyanobacteriota; class Cyanophyceae; order Nostocales; family Nostocaceae; genus Nostoc; species Nostoc sp. ChiQUE01b. The sequence goes on from NZ_JAVRBM010000008.1 coordinate 126,942, forward strand.
GTCAGTTTTAGACTTTGAATCAATGTTGGCAATTCACTAACAAGTATTTCTAGGTTAGCCATAAATACCTCTTAGGGATTTGTCGAAAGTTTATGCGAAACAATTAAAATGGCTTGAGTAAGAATATAAGCACGCCTATTGCATCTGAGCATCCTAAATGAGTCACAAATACCAGGAGCCATAAAATGTATAGTTCCCGGAAATTCTGCTAAAGTAACAATTTCAGTTTAAAAATCCCAGATAAAAACAAAATTACCCATTCACTAACCTATGAATGAAGTTGATTTAGCATTTACCCCAGCACTAGAGTTGGCGCAATTAATTCGTCGCCGGGAAATATCACCGCTAGAGTTGGTAGAAATATATTTAGAACGGATTGGGCAATTAAATCCCCAATTAGGAAGTTATTTTACAGTGACGGCAGAATTAGCGATCGCAGATGCCAAAGCCAAAACAGAATTATTGACAACTACCTCAGAACTACCGCCATTTTTTGGCGTGCCGATTTCCATTAAAGACCTCAATGCTGTAGCAGGTGTTACCTGTACTTATGGAAATCCGGCATTACTGAACAATATCCCTAACTATGATGATGGAGTTGTCACGAGGATTAAGCAAGCTGGATTTACTATTCTCGGTAAAACAGCCACTTCCGAATTAGGTTCATTTCCATACAGTGAACCTGCGGGTTTTCTCCCAGCACGAAATCCGTGGAACTTAGAATACACCCCTGGCGGTTCCAGTGGTGGCGCAGCGGCGGCAGTAGCAGCAGGATTGTGTGCGATCGCTCAAGGTTCTGATGGCGGTGGTTCAATTCGGGGGCCTGCGGCTTGTTGTGGTTTGGTGGGAATTAAACCATCTAGGGGCAGAGTGAGTAAAGCACCTGTAGGCGAACGCCTCGCTGGAATTGCCGTCAACGGGCCAATCGCCCGCACTGTCACTGATGCTGCTGCCCTTTTGGATGCCATCTCTGGCTATATTACAGGCGATCCTTACTGGTTGCCCGATCCTGAAGCATCATTTCTCGCTGCAACTGAGACAAAACTTGGTGCTTTGCGAATTGCCTTTGAAACTAGCATTTCTCCTTTGGGAGAAGCTGACGCGAACTGTCAGCAAGGTGTCCGCCAAACAGTCCAGTTATTAGAACAACTCGGCCACCACGTTGAACAAAAATCCCCAGATTTTAGTGGTTTAGTTGAACCATTTCAAATCGTTTGGCAAGCTGGGGTAGCCGCATCAGGACTTCCTGTTGAGGCTTTACAGCCATTGAATCGCTGGCTATTTGCACGCACAGGTTCTGTTGCCCAGTACCTGCAAGCAGTTTCCCAAATGCAGGTAGTAGCGCGTCAAATTGTGGCGTTTTTCGATACCGTGGATGTGCTGGTATTGCCAGTTTATCTACATTCACCCATCCGCATTGGGGAATGGGCTTCGCTGAGTCCAGAAGAGACATTCCAAAATATTATTGAGTGGGTTGCCCCTTGTCCGCCTGCGAATGCAACTGGACAACCTGCGATCGCAATTCCTGTAGGCTTTGACAGTAAGGGTTTACCCATCAGTGTGCAACTAATTGGTAAACCTGCTGCTGAAGCCACAATCATCAGCCTAGCAGCACAATTAGAAGCGGCTAACCCTTGGATTCATCATCGTCCAGCCTGGGCAATTACATGATCTCTGCCAAACGTGTGCAGCCTGGATACTTTGATTTTGCCAATAGAAACAAAGTATAAGTGTTCAGGTCATACTTGGCGGTGGATGGCTTGGTAATCGTTCTGATTGTCTCAACCCTAAATACGCTCGCTTTCATCAACCAACGATATCACCCCAAGCTAGTGATCAAATCAACTTTTTAAAGCATTACCAAACTACCTTGTGCTTCTTCTTCTAGTTCATAACCATTAGCTAATTTTTCAATTGCTTTGTCAAGCATTGCCAAACCCTGATCTACTTTTTCAACCAAACTTAGCTGTCCTCGAAGTTCGGCAGCACCAACGAAACCTTTAGCATACCAAGTCATGTGCTTACGGGCTTGACGTACACCGCGATCGCCTTTATATTCCCACAAAGCTTGTAAATGATCTCTTGCACATTCCAAGCGCTCAATCGGTGTAGGTGTCGGTAATATCTGCCCTGTTTTTAGGAAGCGATCGATTTCTCCCACCAAAAAGGGATAACCCAAAGTCCCACGGGAACACATGACGCCATCAGCGCCAGTTTGTTCTAAACATTTCACTGCCGCTTCAACGGAAAAAATATCTCCATTCCCAATCACTGGGATAGAAAGCACTTCTTTTACACGGGTAATCCATTCCCAACGAGCATTACCGTTATACCCTTGGGCGCGGGTGCGTCCATGTACCGTAATCATTTTCGCTCCGGCATCTTCCATTCGCTTGGCAAAGTCGAGAATAGTAATTTCGTGATCATTCCAGCCAATACGGGTTTTTACTGTCACAGGTACATCAACAGCTTTTACCACTTCCCGCACAATTGCTTCTGCTACTTCTGGTTGCCGCAACAACGAAGAACCACCACCATTTTTAGTAATTTTATTAACCGGACAACCCATATTAATATCAACAGTATCAGCACCTTCAGCAACCGCTTTTATTGCTGCTTCTGCCAGGAAATCTGGACGGCAATCAAATAGTTGAACGCTAATCGGGCGTTCGTTGGGATCTACCTCCATGATTTTGGGTAATTGCTTGACATAATGCAACCCTGTAGCATTTACCATTTCGGTATACATCATTGAATCTGGTGCATAGCGACGCACTAGACGGCGAAACACCATATCTGTGACTCCAGATAGAGGCGACTGGAGAACCCGACTTTTTAACTCGAAAGAGCCAATCTTTAAGGGTTGGGAGAGTCTAGCTTGAAGAATAGGAGAGAGCGAAATCATAGAAAAAATTAAAAATTATGGGAGTGGAAAATAGCAAGAATATGTAGGAAAATTCGCGATCGAGGATACAGCAAATTTTAAGGAAAGTGAGGTACACAAGCTAAGTCTCAAAGCCACGTATAAAGCCTGTTTTACTTCTGTTAGCGCTGCGGAGCGTAGCCCATTCTGACTCTGAATTCTGCTGTAATTGTAGGTTACGTATCCTGACTTGGAAACTGTTGTTGCATTTCTTGCTGAATCTCCTCTAGACTCAAACCTAACTCTTTCGCAGTTTATTCAAAACTCAATCCCAATCTTAACAACAAAGGTATCATTCTAAGAGGATGTTTGGAAAGTCAAAAAAAGTTCGCGTAACGGTACTGTGTCAGTAGAAACAAATGCGACAGTGTTACGAAAGCCATGTCTAAATCTTACCCAAGCAACCTGAATTTGGAACAATGGGAATTACTATCGAGTTTATCCCACCGGAAAGCTCAACAGGTCGTCCACGTTCTGTTGACCTACGTCCAGTCATTACTTTTCAAACATCCTCCGAAGGTTAAAATGACTAAAAGGTTTTCTTCGCCTCAATTAGTAGTGTCTGCTAAACTCACTACCTTTGCTCAGACTGCTTTTGCAGCTGCGATCGCACTTAATTTGTGGGTAGATCCCTCTCTAGCTGGCGATCCATTTCGCAATCGCGAACCTCATCAAATTGGCGACCAAACAGAAGCAGCTTTTAAAGCAATTTTCCAACAGGGCAACTATCCAGCAGCAGATCGTTATCTGCAACAAGCACTAACCAAAGAGCCAAATGAACCTCTAGCTTATGCGATGAAGGCATCTTTAGCATACGGAAATAAGGATTGGGCTAAACTTGACACCTACAGTCAGAAAACTCTAGAAACAGGACAAAAACTGATTCCTAGCGATCCATTGCGTGGTAATTTATACACTGCTGTAGGTCATTTTTTAGAAGGTGCAGTAGTTATCAGCCGTGAAGGTACAGTCAACGATGTACCCCAAGCCTTGAGTCGGCTGCGACAAGTTTATAAATATTTAGACAAAGCCGAAGCAATTTCTGCCAACGATCCAGAACTGAACTTAATTAAGGGTTATATGGATTTATTATTAGCGGTTAATTTGCCTTTTGCTAGCCCAGATCAGGCAATTCGAGGTTTAGAACAAAATGCTGCTCCTGGCTATTTAGTCGATCGGGGCATTGCTCTTGCTTACCGGGATTTAAAAAGGTATCCACAGGCACTAGAGTATGTCAACCGAGCGATCAAAACTACATCAGATAATCCAGAAATTTATTATCTCAAAGCCCAAATCCTTAAACGACTGGGGCAAAAAGAAAAAAGCCAGCAGATAATCCAGGAAGCGATCGCTAATTTTGACAAAGCATTGGCTAAAAAATCCCAACTCCCAGGCGATTTAGTCAAACAAATTGAGCGTGAACGCAAAAATGCTGTTAGCCTGAAAAATCCTGAATAATTGGGCATTGGCGATGAAGTTTTTTCTCTATTTTCTATGCCCAATGCCCTATTCCCCATTCCCCATTTTGATATGCTTATTTCCAGAAGAGTAATTGAGATATTAGACCAAAATGGAGATTCAGTTTCGCGAAATTAATCCTTTTGATATGTGGATTTGGCTGAAATTCAGCACAAATCCTTCTGCGCGTGAAAAGCAATATGTAGAAGAAGCTTTCAATTCCTGGTTTTATCTGGGTAAATTGGGTGCATTTAATGCAGAGAATCTTCAAGTGCAGGACACTGGACTCGATATTAGCTATATGAATTATGATGAACAAGGGTATAACAAAAGCCTGCTAGCACTGATGCATAACATTGGTGAATTTGAATATGAGGGACAGTGGGGACGTTGTTGGTTTGACTTAGGAACCAGTGATGCGATCGCTCTGGATATTTTAATCAACGCTCTCACACAGCTAAGTCAGGAATATGTCACCATTGAAGAATTGTACATCGGTGGTGAAAATCCAGATTGGCCTATTGAGGATAGCGAAACTCGTCCTCAGTCTATTTACGATAATTAGTTATAAAAATGAATAAAGCAGGCGAAATTCGGGTAATAGCCTTGGGGTTAATTCGGGATGGCGAACGCATATTTCTTTCTGAAGGCTACGACCCCGTAAAACAAGAGACATTTTATCGTGCTTTAGGCGGTGGTGTTGAATTTGGCGAAACTAGCCATGACGCTTTACAACGCGAGTTTCAAGAAGAAATTCAGGCAGATTTGACGAATATTAAATATTTAGGTTGTATAGAGAACCTGTTTACATTTAATGGTAGGCAAGGTCATGAAATTATTCAGCTTTATCAATGTGACTTTGCTGATTCCAAATTTTATCAACTGGAAAGTTTAGTTTTTTCCGAATCGCCACATCATAAACATAGAGCGTTATGGATAAATATCTCTCGCTTGAAATCTGGGGAATTCAGATTAGTGCCTGAAGTATTTTTTGAATATTTATAAATTATCTGGAAATCGCACTCAGCAAAAACACAATATACTGGTTGACGTTAATTCTGCTTTAGATTTTGCCACCATTCCTGCACAGTAAGCACTCATCTTATGATCAAAATCAGGAATGCGATCGCACTGTGTCGCTACAACCCAGAGAGCAACTTATTATACTCTGCGTGTGAACCAAGCCAAAACCAAATAACCGTATCTCCATCTAACTGTCCAACCGCTCGATAACTTTTGCTAATCCGTGCTGAATAAATTGGTAGTTCTGGATGTACTTTTTTGAAGCGCAAGCTTGGATGGCTCGGATCTTGTTTGAAGAGGCAGTATGCCTCACGGGTTTGCTGTTGAACTTGCTCAGGTAGTGAAGCAAACTCTTGAGGAAACTGAGCGGTTATACGTGAGTTCACAATGTATCTGGATCTAACTCTTGAGTTTTACCTGCACGGTATTCAGCCATTGCCTCGGTTGCCAGGAAAGCAAGTACGTCAGGGGAACGTGTGAAAGCTTCATCCCAAAAGCGTTCATCTTCTAGTTCTTCCAAAATCATTGCCGCGATCGCATCTTGTTCATTGGCAGGCAAATTTTTCAGTTTAGCGATCGCTTGTTCAAGTAGCTCTGTCATGGCTGTTAATCGTTACGAAAGTCATACTATAAATTATCTCTGCTTGCACTCTGTTGGGGTTGTTTGCAATCGCGTGGGGTGGGAGCAAAGTGCGATCGCTCTAGTTAACTTTTTCGAGTTCAAATTCAAGTTTTAATAGCACCCTATGATAATCTTTCATAGCCTGACAAACTAGATAGGCAGTGGTAAAGTACCATAGCGATCGCTGAAATAGTAGAAATTGCATTACGACTGTTGGCAACTTCAAGCCAACCTTCAATAGCATCTTTTAAATTAACCATTACCTCTTTTCTGGTATCTCCTTCGGTAATACAACCAGGAAGCGCGGGAACCTCTGCCCAATAGCCGCCTTCTTCTGCTGGATGAATAATTGCTCTAATTTTCATAAACCTGTTGAGCTAGTTTGTGAGAATGTGCTAACAACCATACTTCCTTGCTAACCTGATTTTTCACGGTAAGTCCTCAAGTCCTGAAAAATCGTGACTTTTTCCACAATCTAATTTTCAATAGCTTTAAGTCAATGAGAATACCTAATGGAAAAATTAGGGCTTCTGCAATTGAGGTAATCTCAACCTGATATACCATACTTTTGCTGCATTAGTTGAAGTTGAGTTAATATTTCCTTTAATTTTACCAACTAGACTCAAAAGGCTGGGTCTGGAATTTCCGCCTGCTCAAAAGCTTTGCGGCAGTCTGCCACTCTTTTAAAATACAAGATCGACTCTCTAAAAGAGCTTTTTGTAAACTTTCATTTCTGCGATTGAGTTAGGTATCCAATGCCCGAATAAGTAAGTCGGCACGATAAAACGCATGTATGTTTAGTTTTATAAAAACTGTGGAATGACCAATTTCTAAGCTGTTTCCTGATTTTATATTTCGTCACATAGGTTGGTTTTTTAAAGCAGACTTACTTAGCAGTAGATAGACGAGTTTATCTAATTTAGATTTTATGCAAATTAGATGTGGAACAGCTTACTGGCAAAGATATCTTTACAGGTGGTGTGGGTAGCGATCGCTTTGTTTTCAATACATACACAATCAAAATTTTTAAAAGTGATAAATAGTTGACTAGCATCTTAATATACTGTAAGTTGATGTCTTGTAAGCTAATCTGTGAAGTAAACAAGAAATCGACAAGCAAGACTCTTAATATTACTAGAGTTTCGATGGGGTTTTTTTGTAATTCCAGAATTGACGATAAATCAAATATTTAAATTCGGAGAGTTGCGTTGACTACAGCATCTAAGTTTGCGTTAAGTACTTGTTTGCTCCCCCTCACACTCAGTGCTACCCTCTTGCCAATTACCATAGGCAAAGCCGACAACCCTCCTCCACCAGAGGCTGGGAGTGGTCGAGTTGAGCGTGAAGCTGTTCGCACAAATAAGTATGTAGTAGTAGCTGCAAATCCACTAGCATCAGCAGCCGGACGCGATGTTTTACGTCGTGGAGGTAGTGCAATAGATGCTGCTATTGCAGTCCAAATGGTATTGACGTTGGTAGAGCCGCAATCTTCAGGTATTGGTGGTGGTGCTTTCCTTGTTTACTACGATGCCAAAACGAAGAAGTTGCTTACTTATGATGGTCGAGAAACTGCACCGGCTGCGGCTAAACCAGATCGCTTTCTCGATGGCAATGGCAAACCATTACAGTTTTATGATGCTGTTGTCGGAGGTAAATCTGTAGGTGTGCCTGGGGTGTTACGAATGCTAGAGTTGGCACACAAAAAATATGGCAAGTTACCTTGGTCTCAACTGTTTCAAGGAGCTATCCAACTTTCTGAACAAGGTTTTCCACTTTCACCACGTTTGTACACTCTGCTAAGTAAGGATCTATATCTATCTCGCAACGAGCCAGCTAAGAGCTATTTCTATCAACCCGATGGTACACCCAAGCCAATTGGTACAAGATTAGTCAATAAATCTCTGGCCGAGGTATTGCGTCAGATTGCCAAAGGAGGCGCTAATGCCTTTTATCAAGGAAATATTGCTAAAGATGTAGTAGCTACGGTGAGGCAAGCAGCAGTACCAGGCGACTTAACCACCACTGATCTAGTGCAATATCAAGCTAAACTGCGAGAGCCAGTTTGTGGCACTTATCGAATTTACAAAGTTTGCGGCATGGGGCCTCCAAGTTCTGGTGGTTTAACCGTACTGCAAATTCTAGGTATTCTTCAACAATTTAATCTGGCAGCTTTAAAGCCAGCTTCTTTAGAAGCAGTCCATTTATTTTCTGAAGCTGGACGTTTAGCTTATGCTGACAGAAATTTATACATAGCTGACACAGATTTTGTTTCAGTACCAGTCAAAGAATTAATTAACCCTAACTACCTAAAGTTACGGGCAGCGAGAATCAATCTTGAACGTTCAATCGGTCAAGCCCAACCAGGCAATCCATTGTTACAGCAAGCACGTCGCTGGGGTAAAGATCAATCTAAGGATTTGCCATCTACTAGTCATGTTTCAATTGTCGATGCGGCAGGTAACGCTATTTCAATGACTACTAGCATTGAAGATGCCTTTGGCTCAAGATTAATGGTACGAGGCTTTTTACTTAACAACCAACTGACAGATTTCTCTTTTTCGCCGATATCAGAAGGAAAGCCCGTTGCTAATCGCATAGAAGCCAAGAAACGCCCAAGAAGCTCAATGGCTCCCATGATGGTCTTTGATCGCAATGGCAAGCTAGTAATGGTAATTGGTTCAGCTGGTGGGCCGCAAATTATTAATTATGTCGCTAAGGCAATAGTAGGGCATCTGGACTGGGGATTAGACATTCAGCAAGCGCTAGCTTTGCCAAATTTTGGTAGTCGTAATGGGCCAACTGAACTAGAAGCAGATACAGATGCTGCCAACCTGAAACCTGCTTTAGAAGCCAAGGGCCATACAGTCAGCGTTATCCAACTAACCAGTGGTTCCACGGGAATTGTACTAACTAATCAGGGGCTAGTTAGTGGTGCTGACCCACGTCGTGAAGGAGCGCCTTTAGGTGAGTAAAAGCTAGTTTTAATAATGTTATTAGCTCAGAGTTGGCACTGATTCTTAGACAGTTAGCTTGATGGCATTAAATAATCAGCTAGTTCGATTAGAACAAGTAGTATAGCTAGTTTTGAGCAAGTACTTTCTCTCTTTCAATATCAAAAATTTTTCAACAATTCTCTGGCATAAAACTATGAGATGGTTCTCAAAAATAGCATTTCCAATTACTCTTAGTATTTTCAGCTTGCTAGGAAGCTCAGTTAACCAAGTGCAAGCTGCATCTCTGGACTATACCTTTACACAATCAGGTTGGGAAGGGGGAGGTATCTTGTCTGGTTCATTTTCTGCTGTGGATCAAAATAATGATGGGTTGATTTACACAAGTGAGTTAAATAGGTTTGATTTGATATTTTCTGGAAACTCCAAAGTTCCTCAAGAGAAATGGTTGGGTGTATCTAGTTTAAGTTCTTTTGGATTTAACTCTAGTAATTCTAAATTAGCTTTCTCAACTTCTGAAAATTTAGATGAGTATACTGCTAATGTTGTTGGCTTACCTTATCTTAATTATATTGGCAAGCCTTTTCTTGCCAACTATATTTCCTCTTCTGAAACTCAACCATTTGTAGTTGCAAAATCTATTCCCGAACCTACCTTTGGATTTGCTAGTTTAGCTGCCTTGAGTGTTGGTCTATTACTTAAATTGAGTAAATCCTGATGATGATCAACATCTGCTACTGTGCGACATATCCTGTATAGGTCTATCTGCATCCCCAAAGGGGTGGGAACTATCGCCTACTCTGATGCGATAACGATTTTCACCATTTTTTAATTTTCCCACACCATCAGGGCGAGGATCGAGAGCTAATTGTTGAATTTTGCTTTCTAGCCTTTCCTGAATATCTATAGGTAACTTTTTGAGTTGTTTAGATGCACTTTTGGAAATTTCTACTTAGTAGCTCATGCAGTTTTTTGCTGATGTTCTGACCAAGTTAAAGTGCCATTTTCTACGATATCTTTTAATCCCTCTTCAAAATCTCTTTCGTCCAACTCGTCTTCCTGCTTACGGATTTTTAACAGTGATAGAATATCTTGTAAGGTATCGTCATAAGCCAGTTCTAATTGTTCATTAATAGCCTTGATTAACGCTTGCCTTTTAGTTGTAGTTTCCATGTCTCTACTCTTTTTAACTACTCGTTATTGTCTATGTTTTGAACACCTTATTTTACTCTAATATTACTCGTCTTATCAAACACCAACCGCCTCTGGAATCGCACCTTGCATTCTCCCGAAAGCATCAATTAAATTCTGCAATTGTTGATCTGCTTTAAAAACTCCTAAACCGCGCACTGTCACTTTACCAGGCGAATACACAAAGCGCGTTTTGAGATTTTCTGGTAAATTCGCCGCTAATAAATTCCAAGCGGGTTCTTCCATCGGCGTTTCTAAAACAACGTGCTGCTTGTTTTCTGGTTTAATCCGGCTAAATCCGAGTTTTTTCGCTAGCTGTTTGAGTTCCATAACTCGCAAAAGTTGATTTGCCGACACTGGTAAAGTACCATAGCGATCGCTCCACTCAGCTGCAATCTGTTTTAATTCTGATTTAGATTTAGCTGTCGCCACCGCCCGGTATGCACTCATCTTTTGATCCAAATCCATAATGTAATCTGCTGGGATAAATGCCGTCAGGTTGAGGTCAATCTGGGTATCCTCCACTTTCGGAATTTCTTGTCCTCGGATTTCCCGAATTGCTTCTTCCAGCATTTCCATGTATAAATCGAAGCCGATGGCATCCATTTGACCGGATTGTTCTGCACCAAGCAAGTTACCCACACCCCTGATTTCCATGTCGCGCATTGCTAGCTGATACCCAGAACCTAGCTGAGTAAATTCCTGAATCGCTCGTAAACGTTGCCGTGCCGCATCAGATAATGCCCGTTGCTTCGGATAAAATAACCAAGCATGAGCTTGGATACCTGCACGTCCCACACGACCGCGTAATTGATACAGCTGTGCCAATCCAAAGCGGTGAGCATCTTCAATCAAAATGGTGTTGACTCGCGGAATATCTAAGCCAGATTCAATAATTGTTGTACAAACGAGGATATCTGCATCACCATTGCTGAAGGTGAGCATGGTTGATTCTAACTCACTTTCATCCATTTGACCGTGAGCGATCGCAAATCTAGCTCCCGGTATCACTTCTCGCAAATTTGCTGTTGTCTCTTCGATTCCGTCCACTCGTGGAACTACATAAAAAACCTGTCCACCTCTGTCTAATTCTTGACGAATTGCAGTGCGGATACTTTCGGTATTAATTGGTGACAAATGGGTTTTTATCGGGCGTCTGGTTGGGGGTGGTGTGGTAATCAAACTCATTTCCCGAATTCCCGACAAAGACATATACAAAGTTCGGGGAATGGGTGTGGCGGAGAGGGTAAGCACATCAACCTGAGTTTTCAGGCTTTTAATTTTCTCTTTCTGGTTTACCCCAAACCGCTGTTCTTCATCTACTACCAACAGTCCTAAATCGCGGAATGACACACCTTTACCTAAAAGTTGGTGTGTACCAACTACTACATCTAATTCACCCGTTGCCAATCGCTTTTGAATATCACGGCGTTCTTCAGCAGAACGAAAGCGGTTGAGTAAACCGACATTTACAGGGTAAGGAGCAAAACGTTCTTTGAGTGTATGGTAATGCTGCTGTGTTAAAATAGTCGTCGGCGCAAGGAGTGCCACTTGTTTACCGGCGGTGACTGCTTTAAAAACAGCACGAATCGCCACTTCCGTCTTTCCGAAACCGACATCGCCACAAACTAAGCGATCCATTGGGCGATCGCTTTCCATGTCGCGTTTTACATCTTGGACAGCTTTGAGCTGATCCGTTGTGGGTTGGTAGGGGAAAGAATCTTCTAATTCTTCCTGCCAAGGCATATCACCTGGAAAGCTAAAACCTTGTTGTTGCGATCGCGCTGCATACAGTTTCAACAAGTCCACCGCCAATTTTTTAATCGCTTTGCGGACTTTATTCTTGGTATTTTCCCAAGCTTTGCCGGTCATCCGATTGAGTTCCGGTGCTTTATCACCTCCGGCGCGGAACCGGGATAAAGCACCTACTTGATCGGCTGCGACTCTGAGTAACCCATCAGCATACTGCACTACCAAATAATCACGGGTTTCATTATTAATCGTCAAACTTTCCAGCTTGACAAATTTACCAACACCATGATTTCTGTGAACCACATAATCGCCTGGACGCAGCTTATTGGGATCAACTTGCTTAGAAGTAGCTTTGTGGCGCTTGCGGATATAGCCGGGAGTCGCCAAAGAATGCTGCCCAAAAAATTCCCGATCTGTAACGATTACCAATCGGTACGTAGGCAGGATAAAACCTTCTAGTTCTGCAAGACCAGAATATTTTAAGGCTATAGGAGTATGGTTGATTTGCAGTTTATCTATCGCTTGGTAGTCGCGGGGATTCGGGATAAACTGAGCCGGACAGTCATGTTCTTGCAACAGCGAGACAGAACGCGAAGGTTGAGCAGAAAGCAGCCAGATCGAGAAATTGCGATCGCGTTCTTGGCGGATGGTTTCAGCTAGTTTTGCAAACTGGTGCGGCGTGACTGGAACAGGTCGGCTAGCAAGATTAATCCCATCATTTTCCTCTGACAGTTCCGATAAATATAAGGTTTTAAACCTGGCAACATCAGCCAAACACTCATCAAACGAACGGTGGATTTTCGGTATTGCTAAGGGAGTAGGGAGTAGGGAGTGGGGAGTGGGGCTAGATTCTTCATCCCCTACTCCCCATTCCCTATTCCCCATTCCCCATTGTTCCTGGGCATTTTCTACCCAGCGATCGCTATGAGCATGACACTGTTCTGGCTCATCAATGGCAATCAGGGTATTTTCTGATAAATAGTTTAGCAGGGACGCTGGTTGCTCGAAAGCCAACCCCAAAAAGCGACGACTACCTTCAATCAGTGATGAGTGCTGAGTGCTGAGTGCTGAGTCAGAATTTAACTCAGCACTCAGCACTCGGAACTCAGGACTATTTTTCAGTGCAGCCATCACGATGGGAGTGAAGCTAGTGGGGGTAAGAATTAACTGGTCAACTTTGTCGAGGGCGGAACGTTGGGTTGCTGGGTCAAATTCCCGCATTTGCTCGATTTCATCGCCAAACCATTCCAACCTGACTGGAAACTCAGAAGAAACCGCGAACACATCAACAATATCGCCCCGCCGACTCCATTGCCCTTCCATTTCCACCAAAGGAACTCTTTCGTACCCCAAAATAGTTATTTTCTCACTGAAGCTATTTAGGTCTAGTTCCATCCCTTTTTTCAGGGTAAGACAGAATTGCCCAAAAGCTGCTGGTGGAGGCAAATGAGGTTGCAGCGCCCCTTGGGTAGCCACAATCGCCATATTTGTCCTTTGTCCTACCCTGCGGGAAGCCGCTGGCGCGTCTATGTCATTTGTCCTTTGTCCTTGGTTTGTTTCTAATGACAAATGACTAATGACCAATGACTCTTGAATGTTGAGTAAATCTGCCAATACCTGCATTTGCCCCCAACTCATTTCAGTTTCCGGGTCAAAAGGTTCGTAGGGAGAAGCCTCGGAGGTGGGGTAAAAATGTACTGTTTGCCATCCCATTGCCTCCAGTTGTGCGTAAACGCGTCCAGCTTCTTCCAGAGTGGCGCAAACCACAAACAAATCCTTGCCCTGAGACTGCGCTAATGCCGAAGCCACTAGAGTCTTGGGCAGCCTGGGAATGCCATTTAACCGCAATTCTTGTTGTCGATTCAGCTTAGAAATAAATTCAGTGGTGAGCGGCGATCGCGCTAAGGCACGCACAATAGAAGAAAATGACATAAGTACTACTAGCGATGGGAGTCTTTGTGGGTCAGCAAATCTTAAGGCAGTTTATGTCAACTATTTTAAAAGTGTTAACAGCTTTCTTATTCCTTCACTGGAAGAATAATGCACAGTGACTTATAAACTTAAGAACTATAACTACTACTTTGTATATAGTCAAAGTATTTATCGAAGCACCTTTAATACTAGATACTAGGGATTGAGCTACGTTTGCTCTGATAAGCGGCAATTTTAAACATGTCCTCCATCACTTTTGAAATTTTAATCATTTTGGTGCTAATTATTGCCAATGGCGTGTTTTCTATGTCTGAGATGGCGATTGTCTCGGCACGGAAAGTTAGACTACAGCAGCTTGCTAATCAAGGAGATGCCAAGGCAATGGCAGCATTGAAATTAGCGGAGTCTCCAAATCATTTTCTGTCAACCGTTCAAGTGGGTATTTCCCTGATCGGTATCCTAACTGGTGCTTTTGGAGGAGCAACAATTGCCAACCGACTGGCAGTCTATGTGCGACTTGTACCTTTGTTAGCACCTTATAGTGAACCGATATCTTTTGGAATAGTGGTTTTGATCATTACCTATTTGTCACTGATTATTGGCGAATTAGTACCAAAGCGTCTGGCATTAAACAATCCAGAAAGAATTGCATCGACTGTAGCTATTCCAATGCGTGCCTTATCGGCGATCGCTTCGCCAATGGTATATCTCTTAAGTGCTTCTACAGATTTGATCCTGCGAGTACTGGGAATTACAGCTTCTACTGAGCCGCAAGTCACCGAAGAAGAAATTAAAATTTTAATTGAGCAAGGCACTGAAGCAGGAACCTTTGAGGAAGCTGAACAGGATATGGTAGAGCGAGTCTTTCGTTTAGGCGATCGCCCTGTCAGTTACTTAATGACACCCCGTCCTGATATTGTTTGGCTAGACTTAGACGACTCTGCCGAAGAAAATCGCCAAAAAATGGTTGATAGTGCCTATTCTCGGTATCCAGTTTGTCAGGGGGGACTTGACAATGTGCTGGGTGTTATCCCTGTCACCGACTTATTAGCCAGGAGTTTCCGAGGGGAACCACTAGATTTAACGATCGGATTGCGACAGCCTGTATTTGTGCCAGAAAGCACCCGTGGCTTGAAAGTTTTGGAATTATTCAAGCAAACTATCACTCACATGGCGCTGGTAGTGGATGAATACGGCGTAATTCAAGGATTAGTCACTCTCAACGACATCATGAGTGAAATCGTGGGTGACGTTCCTTCAATGGATGGACAGGATCAACCACAAGCTGTACAACGCGAAGATGGTTCCTGGCTCTTGGATGGGATGTTGCCTGTAGAGGAGTTTTTGGAACTTTTTGGTATGGAAGAGTGGGAATCTGAGGAACGCGGCAGTTATCAAACATTAGGCGGTTTTGTGATCACCCATTTAGGTCGTATTCCTGCCGCAGCAGATCATTTTGAATGGCAAAGTATGCGAATTGAAGTGATGGATATGGATGGTAATCGCGTTGATAAAGTGCTAGTTGTACCGAAGGCAGTTAAATCAGCAGATACGAAAAAATCTGATTAGGATTGGGGATTGGGCATTGGGCATTGGGCATTGGGCATTGGGCATTGATAATTATTAGACTTCTTGCATAAATCAAAAAAAGAACCCCACCCCGCCTTTGACTTATATCAAATTCTCCCCTCCTCGCCTGCGGGGAGGGGTTGGGGGTGGGGTGTTAGGGAACTTTTGCAAGAGGTCTAATACCAATTCTCTAAAATCCGGCAACAGATTAAAACCTTGAAACCCAGACACCATCTGAATTTATTAATTGCGAATTGCGTTAGCGCAGCGTTAGCGAGTCCGCGAGCGTCATTGCGAATTGCGAATTGGTATAATGCCCTATTTATTGCAATTTATCAAGTACGAGATAGACGTTTGACCGCTTCACCTGCCAACAAATGATGAGCTTGTTCTAGAAGTTGGGGGATTTTATCGGCGTAGGGATTACGGGCGAGACATTGCCGCAAGTCTAATTCGTCTAGCCGCTCGGCTTGGTTGCCGGGAAACCAGTGCCCGCCATTGCCAAGTAGGTTGTAGCGCATTTTGGCATAGTCTACTAAATCGTAGGCGATCGCTAAATTCCGCAGCCACAAAATCACCCGAATATTTACCTCACCAGGAGTTTCGTCAAAGGTTGGTAAATTTGTTTCCCAGGATTGTACCCAATCTTTTCCCAAAGTAGCGATCGCTTCTGATTCCAACCGTACTAAAATTGGTGGCAAAATTTCTGATGCCCGATTTATTAATTCTAAAGTCTTCAGGTGTTCATCAAAATCTTGTGGTTTTGCTGCTCCCAAGCTCAGGGTATGTACCTCTTGATGACTCAAACAAAACAAATCATTAAACACCATTGGACTCAATGGGGCGCAAAGATTGACTAATTTTTGTGGAGGTTTATACAACAAACCTCCTTTATTAGAAGGGCTAATAATAAACACTCCCATATCGTGGCGTTTAGCTGCTTCGATTGCCGCCCAATTCCATTGATTAATGTAGTACCAGTGCAGGTTCACGTAATCAAATTGATTGGTATTAATTGTCTGCACAATCATATCTGTCGAGCCGTGTGTGGAAAAGCCAATAAATCTAACTTTTCCCTCTGCTCGCAACTGCTGTGCTACTTCCAAACAGCCGCCAGGACGGATGCTGTTATCTAACGATTCAGGATCATTAATGCCGTGCAACCCTAAAAGGTCAACATAATCTAGCTGGAGATTTTGCAAGGATTGTTCAAATGTCTCCCGAAATTCTTTCGCATCTGCCTTTGGATTGATTTTGGTCTGAACAATCAACTTTTCGCGGGTAAACTTGGGCAATATTCTCCCCAATTGCATTTCAGAAGTACCATAACCACGGGCAGTTTCAATATGATTAATCCCAACCTCGACCGCCCTTCTAATAGTCGCTTCCAGATTTGCCTGGTTATCAGCAGGAATTTCATGATTAGGAACATCCTCCCATTTGAACTGATATCTCATGCCACCGCAGGAAAACACTGGCATCTGTAATTCTGTGCGTCCAAATCTTCTATATAGCATCAGTGGATTGTAGATTGCTTACCAACTTAAAATCTAAAAACGATAGTCATTCCAGCTTTTAGTGCCACAATCATTCCCTCTGTTCAATCTGTGACACTAGCAATATTCATCGCATTCTTAAATCGGTCAGGTCTTTTGGTTATTGGATTTTTACCTACCAATATTCCAGTTCCACAGAATAATTATCTCACCCTAGTTACCACTAGCAAGAATTTTTCGATTATTCTCTCAAGTTTAGACCAATTTAAAAAAAGAGTGCGACAAATAAACCATTTGTAGAGACGCGATTCATCGCGTCTGAGACTGCGCCTGAGTTAAGCAATTTCTCAATTTTTCAGCTAACACTTGTACATGGGGTTCATTAAGTATGTTCAGGTGAGATCCGGGAATGTAATGGATATCTAATCCTCCAACCACTAAGTCGCCCCAGCCAAATTGAGGATCGTATTCTATGCCTATAGCTTCGTCCCGATTTTTATCCTCTGTCCGCAAAAGAATAGCTCGACCAAGGTAAGGTGAAAAAGTATAGTCACTGAGGGCTTGAGTGTTAGTATCTATAACCTTTAAATGCTTGTCAGTTTCAGGTACATTAAGTACGTCTTCCAAGTAACGGTTATATGTATTTTGCAGTTCTTGCTTACGCCAATAACTCCATCTCACAACCTTTTGCCAAAGGTAGTTAGGTCCTTGTTGAACAATATTATTTAAATGCAAAAAAACTCGCTTGAGAAATGGTGCCTGCCAGCTATAACCTATACGACAACTATCAAGCAAAACTAAAATACCAACTTGTTCGCCTTGCTCATGGAGTTGCCGAGCCATCTCGAAGACAACTGTACCCCCAAAGGAATAACCTCCGAGAAAATAAGGGCCATGAGGTTGAAGGGTCTGAATTTCTTGAATGTAGTGCGCTGCCATATCTTCAATGCGGGTATAGAGAGGGTGTTTTCCATCTAATCCCCGTGGTTGTAATCCGTAAAATGGTTGTTCTATCCCCAGATGCAATGCCAATTCACGGAAACATAAGACTTCTCCACCCAGTCCATGAATACAGAAGAAAGGTGGCTTGGAGCCGTTGGATTGAATTTCTACTAAGGATGACCAAGATTTTGATTGGTCTAAGGTATTTACTAAAGCCGAGTTTTTTGTTAAATCTTCTTCTTGGCAGATTATTTTGGCTAGAGCCTCTACAGTCCCTGACTGGAAAAGAATGGCAAGAGGTAGGTTTTTATTAAATGTCTTTTCAATTTGCCAAAACAGTTTTACTGCTAGGATAGAATGTCCTCCTAGCTCGAAGAAGTTATCCCTAACACCAATAGGCTGGACACCTAAAATTTGTTCCCAAATCTGTGTTAACTGGTGTTCCACTTGATTGCGGGGAGCAACAAAGCTGGCTTCTGCTTCTTGCCTTGATAAGTCTGGTGCTGGTAAAGCGCGACGGTCTACCTTACCGTTGGGGGTTAAGGGTATGGTGTCCAGCACGACAAAAGCCGAAGGTAGCATGTACTGTGGCAATTTTGTCGAGAGGAAGCTACGGATATCAGTAATCGCAATTGCTGAGTCTTGATTCGGTATAATGTAAGCCACCAAACGTTGATCTCCAGGAACATCTTCACGGGCAATGACTACAGTCTGGAGTACATCTGAATGTTGGGCTAACACCGTTTCAATTTCCCCTGGCTCAATGCGTATGCCTCGGATCTTGACTTGATGATCTTGGCGACCGAGAATTTCTAGAGAGCCATCTGGACAATAGCATCCGCGATCGCCTGTATAATAAAGCCAATCCTGGCGATCGTTCCGAAAAGGATTCTTGGCAAATCGAGAACCGTTTTCTTGCTGGGCATTGATGTAACCCAAACTGCAAAATGGAGTGCGGATTACAATCTCGCCCGGTTCACCGATACCGCACGGCTGGTGATTTGGTGTGAAAACCAGTGCTTGAGTTTGAGGCAGCGGCAATCCTACTGGCTGTACGCCTGGTGTACACTCAACAGGTACTTGGTAATAACACTTTGCCAAAGTTGTCTCTGTCGGGCCGTAGAGATTAACTATTTCACCTGATTCGGGAAAAGCATCCCGCCACCGAAGTACAAGGGTTTCTTTCAGAGGTTCTCCAGCCAAGAACAACCAGCGTAAGTTACGTAAAGAGACTCCTGACGGCACATTCGCTAACCATAATTGCGCCAGTGAAGGAACTGTATGAAGTACAGAAATCTGCTCCTTTTCCAAATAATGCAGAATTCTCGTCGGTTCTAAGTTATCCTCTTCTTCCGGTAAACACAAGGTTGCACCGCTAGTTAAAGGTAAGAAAATATCTCTCAGAACGACATCAAAAGAAAGACCAGTTAATTGGGCAACGCGGTCTTGCTGATTAATTTCAAAGGTCTGTCGCTGCCAGTTGAGAAAATGCGCCAATCCTTTATGAGACCCTAGCACCCCTTTCGGTACACCAGTAGTGCCGGAAGTAAAGAAAATATAAGCTGCATCGTCAGCAGCGATTTCAGGTAGATTTACTACTTCAATTCTCTTTTGGGAATTTATAGCTTCTCCTGTGTCTGGGTTGACACAGATACTAGTTAAAGACTCCCATATATTTTCGTCTTCTGGACGCTGACCATCAATATATAATATGTATTTAGCTTTAGCTTCCTGTAGCATCAGCCGCTGGCGTTGGCTAGGAAGTTTCGGATCGAGGGTAAGTAGCACACCGCCACTCAAGAGTACGCCAAGCATACTGGTAATTAGCCCAAAGCTGCGTGTACCATATACGGCTACGACATCTCCCCGCTCTACTCCGTGAGATAACAAAACCTGTGCTAAGGTTTGAGCAATTTTGCCCAATTCCCCATAATTCCAAGTACGAATTCCTTGACGAAGTGATGAATGTTCTGGAGTACGATTTACCCAAGAGGTAAACATTGTTGTCGTTAACTCATACCGTGGTTCTGGCAAAACCGCCCTTGGCTCTGGCAGCAAAGGTGTCGCTTCTGGCGTCACCAGGGAATATAAACTAATCTGTCTCTCTGGAGCAGCAACAATTTGATTCAGCAAGTGATGGAATTGATGAAGCATTTCCATCATCCGTTCTGAAGTAAACAGATCGGTGTTGTAAACTAAATCAAGTTGGATTCCTTGATTTTGTTCTGTAACGTAAAGGGTTAAGTCAAACTTAGAAGCTGTTTCTAGGATCGATACTGGTTCTATAGCCACTCCAGGTAGTTCCAGCTGAATGTCCCTTAAGTTGAGCATATTAAACCACACTTGAAACAGTGGGTTGCGACTGGTATCTCGCTCTGGTTGCAGTTCTTCTACCAGTTTCTCGAAGGGCATATCTTGATGGGCATAAGCAGCTAATGCCATCTGGCGGACTCGATTTAGCACTGACCGAAAACTGGGGTTGTCGGTAAAATCAGTCCGTAAAACAACGGTATTAATAAAAAATCCAATTAATTCTTCAATCTCAGAACGGTTACGTCCGGCAATGGGAGAACCGATAAGAATATCTTCTTGCCCAGTGTAGCGGTGCAGTATTGTCCCAAAGGCTGCCAGCAATGTCATGAATAGAGTGACACCCTCTTGATGCGAGAGTTCTGTGAGTGATGCACTCAAAGTCTGCGGTAGGATCAGAGATTGGGCTGCTCCTTGGTAAGTTTGTACTGGTGGTCGTGGTCGGTCGGTAGGCAATTCCAGTACAGTATTAGCACCTGCTAATTGGGTTTTCCAATAGTTAATTTGGCTGGAAAGTACATCACCTGATAGCGATTGGTGCTGCCATACTGCAAAATCTGCATACTGAATGGGCAATTTTGTCAAGGGGGAAGGCTGACTGTTCAAAAAAGCTTCATAGAGTGCTGTTAACTGCTGCCAGAGAATAGCGATTGACCAGCCATCTGAGGCGATGTGGTGCATGATTAACAAGAGTATATGCTCCTGTTCGTCTACTTGGAGCAAAGTAGCTCGCAACATCAAGTCAGATTTTAAGTTGAAGGGATGTTGCACCTCTTGATTGAGGAAAAATTCTACTTGATCTTTTGTTACCTGAATGATTTTGAGTTCTACTGGCCGAGGCGTGCCAATTACTTGTATGGGGCTACCATCAAGTGATGTCATAAAGTTGGTTCGTAATGCCTGATGATGGACAACGATCGCATCTAGTGACTGTTGCAATATACCCAGGTTTAACTTGCCCGTTAAGCGCTGTGCATTGGAGACGATATATGCTGCGCTGTTGGGTTCCAACTGCTCCAAAAACCAGACTCGCTGCTGGGCAAAGGATAAAGGGGCTGATTCCCGATTCGCTATTTGAGGAATAGTCTGATTTTGGGGAGCATTTTCTGGAGTTTGGTTTTGGGCGATTGCTTGGGCTAAAGTAGCGATCGTCGGATTCTCAAATAAGAGTTGCAACGGTATTTCTATTTGAAAAGCTTGGCGAACTCTAGACATCACTTGAGTGGCCAGCAGTGAATGACCTCCCAATTCAAAAAAATTGTCATGGATACCTACTTGTTCCAGACGCAAAACTTTCGTCCAAATGCCAGCCAAGACTTCTTCTGTCGAATTCTGAGGTGGAGCAAAGTTAGTTGACAGGCTAATATCAGATGTATCTGGTGCAGGTAAGGCGTGGCGGTCTATTTTACCGTTGGGATTTAATGGTAGAGTATCCAAAAATACAAAGAAACTAGGCACCATGTATTCAGGCAACCGAGTTTCTAAAAAGCGACGCAATTCAGCTTGACTAGGAATTTGCTCTGAACTGGGAACAATATATGCCACGAGTCGCTTGTCCCCAGGCATATCCTCTCTGGCGATGACGAGAGTCTGCATCAGTGCCGGATGTTGAGCTAGTATGGCTTCAATTTCTCCTAATTCAATTCGGAAGCCACGTATTTTAACTTGGTGGTCAATCCGACCAAGGAACTCGATATTACCATCGCTCAAATAACGTGCCAAATCTCCAGTTTTGTAAAGTCGTGCCCCAGGTTCAGAGCTAAAAGGGTTAAAAATAAACTTCTCTGTGGTCAATTCTGGACGGTTAAGATAGCCTCGCGCTAGACCAATACCGCCAATGTGCAGTTCACCTGATTCACCAATAGGCAATGGCTGCAAATTTTCATCAAGGATGTGAATCTCTGCATTGGTAATCGGACGACCAATGGGTGCATTAGCATAATTAGTGCCGCGTTGGCAACTCCAGAAAGTGGTATCAATGGAAGCTTCTGTTGGGCCATAACAATTATGTAGAACATTGTCCAAATTCAGTTGCGCAAAGAAGCGTTCTATAAGTTCGCCAGGTAAAGCTTCACCACCGCAGGTAATATGTCTGATGAATCGGCAATTCTCAATTCCCTTTTCTTCCAATAAGACACGCAGCATAGAAGGTACTAAAGCCAGAACTGTGATTTGCTGCTCAGTAATCACCTTCACAAGGTAGGCAGTGTCTTGATGTCCACCAGGGCGAGCCATAAACAATTGGCCCCCAAAGCACAATGGCCAGAATATCTGCCACACTGAGGGGTCGAAGCTAAAAGAAATAGTTAGTAAAACTTTGTCTGCATGAGTTAATCCAAAAGTTGTTTGCTTCCAGTGGAGTTGATTGCAGATGCCACGGTGAGGGATCATTACACCCTTTGGCTGTCCTGTAGAGCCAGATGTGTAGATTACGTAGATGAGGTTATCAGCCGTCATCTCATTTACAGGATTTTCTTGACTGTTTTGGATATTCCCTTGCGAGTCTAAGTCCAGACAAACCACTTGTGCCTGATGTGGTGGTAAGTTCTTGACCAGTTTTTCTTGGGTTAACAATACTGGTGTCTGGGTGTCTTCCAAGATGAAAGCTAAACGTTCTGAGGGATATGCTGGATCTAAAGGCACATAAGCGCCTCCAGCTTTGAGAATGCCCAGTAGTCCTATAATCATCTCTAAGGAGCGCTCCAGGCATATACCTACAAGTACTTCTGGCCCAACGCCTAAAGAACGTAGGTGGTGCGCTAGTTGATTCGCCCGCTGGTTTAACTGTTGATAAGTAAGTTGTGTATTTTCACATACTACTGCAATTGCTTGGGGCGATCGCTCTACTTGGATCTCAAACATTTGATGAATGCACAGATCCTGATGATGAACTACTTGGGTATCATTCAATTCCTGTAAAACTTGAGTGCCGATAATGTGAGTTAAGGTATTTAAAGTAATATTTTGTTTATATTCTGATGTTTGACTATTTATCTGCATTTTCTATATGTAAATTCAGTGGGCATAAAATAATTAAAGTTTTATGAGGACGTAAATAATTAAAGGTTTATGACTAAAAGATATGTGAAAATACAACCCCCAATCTCTAGAAAATGAGCAGAATACTATTAATTCTCACATAACTAACATATAGCAATTTTCAATGATACAACACTAGGAGCACACAGATATGTTGTGCGCCCCTACTAATTGTTTGGACTCCAAGGAATTACAAACAGCTATAACACTTACCAAACTCAAAAGTTGCTATTTAGTTTTTGACTATTACCAGTGCCTTCATTTCAGCATTGAGCAGAGGTTGATGATAATTTTTTTGGAGGTCTGGCACAGGTTTTCCATCTACAATAACTTTGTAGATTTTTGCATGGCAGTTGCTTGGTAAATGATCAATAATTCTTGTTTTAAATGCAACAGGACTATAAGTTCTAGCAAAGCCTTCGTATGCACCCCATCCAGCAAAGCTTGCAGTATTGTCAAAAATTGTGATTGCTTTGTCAAGATTGGACTTCTGAATCTGTTTATTATTCCAGATTTCTGCATATTCGTTAGTTAAAAATAGGGGCGCAATGACAAGTTTCCTGCCCACTTTCAATAAACGTACTGCCTCTTTAATAAATTTAATATCCAAATCATCTCGGAAATGCTCAAAAGAGTGATGGCAACTAATTCCATCTAAAGATTCATCTGGGAGAGGGATCGCATCAATAGAACCACCAATGTACTTAATTCCATCTGTGACTTTTCCATCCAATAAAGAGTCTTGACAGTAAGCATTCAATTTAAAGTCCGAAACTGCCATTAAAGCCTTTATATATTCAGCTTTTTCCCCACCAGCAGCATCTAGTATTTCATCACCTTCTTTCAAATCTAACAGAGTCATTGTCGTCAGATATTCAAGTGGCTTGGAATGGATATAATCAAACTGATTATATTTACTTAGTACATCTGAATTTACAAAATCCCTATAATCTTTTTCTGATAAAGATAAATTGTTTATTTCTGTCTGTGCTTTTCCTATTTCCGAATCATTTGTGGAGCGTAAAATTTTATTGACTTTTAAATTGTTGAGACGCAAATTTGTCAGCAAACGCCACTTTTTACTGTTTAAAAACCTGCCCAATCGATTTATTATATCTAATTTGCTAGTCACCATACTTTCACCCTATGTTTTATTGATTGAAATGAAACTCTTAATTACAATTGAATCCAAAAGATCAAATTTCTGGTTTAGCCAATAAACACAAACACTTACACGCAATTATAAAAGTACATTATCCTATCTAAGTAAAATCTACTGAATGAAAAAGATTTTTTACAAAATCTTTATTTTGTCTCTAATTATATAAAATTCATGTAAAGTCATAATATTATTTTTTTGAAGAATTTAGGTGAACTTCATGAAACCCAACTAGGTAGGTTTCAAGTTTCATTTGTGTAACATTAGCCTTCTAGTCCAAACTACAGTCTCGTCGTTAAGGTTACTGCCCTTTTGAGACTTCATTTAGAAATGCCCATGAAACTGACTCAAGTTTAACCACAAAATATGTGATTATGTAAACTTTTGTTACGAATATCAAATTTTTGATGCATTTTGTTATAAATTATGTGTAGATTTTGTTAATCAGTAATTATGCGTAAAATAAACATATAGACTTAAGATAAGTTTATAAGCAAAAGCTGAATTAATCATACATTAATATGTTAGAGTAATTTCTGAGGTAATATCAATCATTATATACCTCGAAGAAGCGAAACTCTTGAATGATATCTGCGATATCCATCATAATTAATTCAGTTCATGTAAGTAGTCACCTGAAAAATTATAATATTATTTTATTTTGCTTCCTTGCTTGATTATTAACATCAGGAGTTTTGTTTAAATACTAATTTAAATTCACCAAGAAATCCTTTTTTTGCGATTAAGTTTTATAGATTAAAATGTGATTGATTATAGGGTGCAATGAAACCTAGATATTTCGGGATTAAAGGCACTAAAACCGAGGTTGGAAGATGCTTTTAATGAAAAACTTAAAGTTACTTCGAAGAAAATGGTTGAGACTAGACTCGAAAGTTCAGGTTTTTTTGTAAATAAAAAAATATAAATATGAGATATCCAAACTGGATTGTATATTAAGCTCCGATCAATCAACTTTTCAGCTACACCAAGTGTTCCTAATTAATTACTAATTATGAGTAATCAAAGTATTACAACAAATAAATTCAGTGAAGTGCCTTTGGATTTACGTGCATCGACATTTGCCACGGTACGTAAGGGTTCGTGGTGGTTGAGATTAATAACATTATTCTTAGTAGACTGTACTCTTTTATTTCTAGCTTGGGTTTTAGCAGTATATCAATCTACTTCTGGAAATTTTACTTGGTATATACCGAGTCATTATTTACCGATTTTAACAGCTATTGGGATTCAAATAGGATCGCTGGCTCTTGAAGGTATTTATCGAGAAGGTCAAAAACGCTATGACTATTTCAATATTATCAAATCGCTAACTTTTGCTCATGGATTAATCATTTTAGTTAGTTCTTTGTATAAACCAGTTGTTGATATCACGCGTCCAAAATTAATATTATTACCTTGGTTGCTAAGTATATTTTTTATTTGTACTGGTAGATACGCTGTAAATATTACTCTTGAATATCTACGCAAGCAGAAAAAAATAGTTCGTTCTTCTGTTTTTATTATTTGTGACCCTCAAGATCACGATCAGATTGCGAGTTTTCTAAAAAAAGAAAAGCACTACATTGTATCTGGAACGGCGAATGCTAGTTCATTAGACAGATATAAACGTCAGCAAACTTTAACTCAGCTTAATCAATTAGGAGTGACAGAAGTTTTTATATCTTGGGATGCGCTAAAAAATAGAATGTTTTTGTGCTGGTTATTTCAAGCATCTGGGATACAAGTACATATTTTACCGATGGAATTAAAACCAATTTATAAAAACGTACAGTTCAATAAAATAGGGGGAATGCCTTGTCTGAGTTTGGATTGTCCGATAATTACAGGTAAAGATTTTTGGATAAAGCGTAGTTGTGATTTTTGCTTTGCGACTTTATTTGTAATGTTATCATTTCCTATTTATATAGGTATAGCTATAGCCATAAAACTTGACTCTCCAGGCACAGTATTTTACAGACAAACGCGTATAGGTTTACATGGTAAACAGTTTAAAGTATGGAAATTCAGAACCATGAGGTCTGACGCGGAAAAATTACAGAAAGAATTAGAAGCTTTAAATGAAACGAAAGATGGAATCATCTTTAAAATTAAAGATGATCCTCGCATTACCCGTGTTGGAAAATTTCTCCGTCGTTACAGTTTAGACGAATTACCTCAACTTTTTAACGTTATCCTTGGAGAAATGAGTATAGTAGGACCTCGCCCTTTACCTACCAGAGATGTTGAAAAGTTCTCTGAACATCATTTTATTCGACATGAAATTTTACCTGGTATTACAGGTCTTTGGCAAGTCTCAGGTCGCTCAGATATTTTAGATTTTGAACAAGTGATTCATCTCGATATTAGCTATATCGAAAATTGGTCGCTTGGGTTAGACTTTGAAATCCTCCTTAAAACAGTTATGGTGGTTTTGAAAAAAGACGGTGCTTACTAACAGCAACAATCCATAGCAGTACAGCTATGATTAGAAAATTTACTAATTTATTGCAGTGTTCAGTTTAATTTATAGCGGATTAAATTTGGATTTTTCTACTTTACTGAGTAATTAGTTACTTGTTTGGTTTGAGGACGTTCTAGAAAAATCTATATTTATAAGGATATATCCGAAACAAAATGAAATAATTAAGCTGAATTAAGAATTATAAGAATGGTAGAAAAGTACAAGTTCATAAGTAATTCCTTCTCAATGATACTCAATCGGTTAACACAAAGTATTACAGCCTTTGTATTAACCGCTTTGATTGCTCGGACTTTAGGAGCTGAAGCTTTAGGGCAGTATCTACTAGCATATAGCTACTACTTTATCTTTGTGGGCATTGCCTCACAAGGACTAAAAACATTGTTTACTAGAGAACTAGCTCGTGAGCCACAAAAAACACCAGTCTATTTAATGAGTGGTACTTGTCTACAGTTAATATTTAGTTTTTTCAGTTATGCGGCATTGGTGATTGTAGTATTTTTACTTCCCTATAGTTCCAAAACCTCGATTGTTTGTTACATAATGGGCTTAACGATCATTCCCTTTGCGCTTTCTAATATCACAGAGGCAATTTTTCAAGCTAAAGAAAAGATGCATCTGATTGCGATCGCGACAGTGCCAGTCTATATTTTACGCCTAATAATAATGATTTGGGCAATGCAATTAAAATATGGAATTGAATATTTGGGGGCAATTCTAGTTGTTTCAGAAACACTAATTTTGGTAATTGAATGGATTTTTATCGCCCGGTTAGTAAAAATAGAATGGCAGATTGATAGGATTTTTGTCTTTAATACAATCAAAAGTGCGCGGACATTTTTTGCTATTGAAGCAATAGCTGTAGTTAGTGGCAGAATTCAAATATTGATACTTTCATTGTTAGGCAATGAGTTTTTAGTAGGTTTATTTGGCGGAATAACACAATTATTGCAACCCTTCATGATTATTGCTAATAGTATAGGTTTAGCAATATTTCCAAGACTTTCAAAGGCATTAGAGCAAGGACGGGACAAGCAGAGGCAGATAGCTGAAAATATTATCGAAATCCTACTAATAATAGCATTGCCCTTATATCTTGGAATCTTATTGTTTGGCAAAGATTTACTAGTTTTTCTCTATAATGCTAGCTTTGCTGAAGCAAATATAGCCCTCCTTATAAGCGCTGCATCACTCGTTTTTTTGCCGTTTACACGCTCACTGACTTATTTACTTGTAGCCAATGGTTTTGAGATAGTGAACCTACGTGAAGTAGTTATTACCACTACACTAGGGAGCTTGGGAGGTGTGCTATTAGTTTTACACTATCAGTTAGTAGGTGCAGCTTTAATGGTATTATTAATGACTATTGCTGGTTTTGTCCAGTATATTTATTTCACCTATACTCGCCTATTTTCATTAAATTTATGGCGAATTATGCACCGACCATTAATAATAACTATTTTAATGCTACCGATATTAATATTATTACAAAAACTTAGCTTAGACTTTATATTAACTCTAATTATTGCAACTTGTGCCTATGCTTTATTTGGGATTTATTTTGGTATTCGTGCCTTTGGAGGGTTTCGTTTTTTATGGTTCAAATTGTTAGGATAGCAGTAATTATTTTCCGATAAATTTTTATCATTAACTCCTAAAAACTGGTGAAATAAATAAACTGAAGGATATAATTTTGATTATGATTAAAGTTGCTTTATTACATTTTTGTTTTGAAGATTACACTATTGAATTAGCAAACAGTCTGGTTAAACATGTTGATTTAACGCTAATTCACCCGGAAAAAGTCTCAGATGTCTGTAGCAATGTTCTTGATCCCAGTATCCGCGTGATTAGCTTTAAAAAACCACGGATTCGCGACCCGCGCAACCTATTGTCTATGTACGCAATGATGCGTATTATCAAAGACATACAGCCGGATGTTTTGCATGTGCAAGAAACTAACGATCCTTGGTATGATTGGACTTTGTTACTCAACAAAATGCCGCCACTGGTGACAACCATCCACGACGTATTCCGTCACCCAGGAGATAGCATGACTGTATTCGGTTCAGAGTATACCAGGCGTATTGCCTTCTATCGTTCCCAACAATTGATAGTCCACACTCATCAATTAAAAAAGATTATAACTGAACAATTTCGTATACCTCAAGAGCGAGTCAATGTTTTGCCACATGGGGAACTTGGTAGTTTGTATCAGCGTCGGAGGGGTCAGAATAGTCAGACTCGTGAGCCAAATACATTGCTATTTTTTGGACGCATCTGGCCATACAAAGGATTGAAATATTTACTTCAGGCTATGCCTTTAATTGCTGAACGTATACCTGAAGTCAAGCTGATTATCGCTGGACGGGGAGAAAACGTTAAACAATATTTCCCTAATGGTTATGATGAAAAGCGCTACGAAATTATCAATGATTTTATCCCCCTTGAAGAAGTAAGTAATCTATTTCAACGTAGTACGGTAACAGTTCTACCATATATAGAAGCCTCTCAAAGTGGTGTGGCAGCCTTATCTTATGGGATGGGAACACTGGTTGTAGCCTCTGAAGTAGGGGGATTAAGTGAGATAATTCAGCATAAAAAAGATGGGTTATTAGTTCCACCTTGTGATGTCCAATCTTTAGCTGATGCTATTATTTATTTGTTAAGCGATCGCGACTTGCAACAACGTATGCAAACTGCAGTATTAGCTCGTTGTCAGGAAGATTTAAATTGGTCAAATATTGCCGCTAAAACAGCTCAAATCTATTATAAAAAAATGAATATGCAAGATAAATATTAGTTAATTTATTATGAGGAAAATCCTAATTTTTGCTGAACAGGTATTCACAATTGTGAGCTTGCTGATGTATTCAGGGGCAATTTTTGTTGTTGTACTGTCAGGAGGAGCAGGACAGACTGATTTAGTAGAATATGATAGTTCTTTAATTCGGATTATTTATTCTTTCATCTACGCAGTTACCTTAGTACTACTAGTTTTGCGTTGGAAGAAAACTCTTTATTTCCTTAGTAAAGACTTTTGGCTTTATTCTTTAATTTTATTGTCAGCTGTTTCTATTATTTGGTCTTTTGAACCATCAACAACATTAAAAAATAGTTTTGCACTCATTAATTCCAGTTTATTTGGATTATATTTTGCTTCGCGATATAGCTTAAAACAGCAGTTACATTTACTTGCTTGGAACTTTGCAATTATTATAATACTTAGTTGCGTTTTTGCTATAGCCTTGCCTCAATACGGGATACAGCATGATTTGGGCGGCTCAAAGTGGCGTGGAGTATTCACGCACAAAAACGGTCTAGGAGCAAGAATGGTAACGAGTAGTATGACTTTTTTGATCCTTGGTTATCAACATCAAAGACGTAATTGGCTTTTTTGGGGTGGGTTTTGCTTATCAGTACTACTTTTACTGCTTGCGTCTTCAGGTTCATCTCTAATTAATCTATTAATTCTAATATTGGCATTTTTTGCTTTTCAAATTTGGCGCTGGGCATACCAGTTCATGGTACCAACCTTAATAATGATAGCTACTATCAGCCAAAGTTTATATTTTTGGTTGTCTAACGATGCTGATATCCTATTCAGTGCAATTGGGAAAGATGCGACACTGACTGGTCGAACACAGTTGTGGCCATTAGTAATTGATATGATTTGGAAACATCCTTGGCTTGGTTATGGTTATGGTGGATTCTGGCAAGGATGGAATGGCGAATCTGCTTATATTTGGCTTGCAGCTGGATGGACGCCAAGCCACCCCCACAATGGCTATCTGGCTCTTTGCCTAGATTTGGGTCTTTTAGGGTTAGGAGTATTCTTTTTAGGATTTTGGCGCAGTTATCTGCAAGGATTTGCTTGGGTGCGTGGTAGTAAAACAGCATTTGATATTTGGCCACTTATACACATGACATTTATACTCTTATCTAGCCTCACTGAATCTAACTTGCTGGAATCAAATAGTTTGACTTGGATACTGTATGTGGCGGCATCTCTCTCAGTCAGAATGTAAAGATTAAGTAACAAGAAAATGATTAATCAATATAACTGTAACCAGCTAGTAGCAGCAAAACTGATAGCTATTATGATGTAGATATGCATATTTATTGTTCAACCCAGTTTCGCCAAGTATGAATATAGGTTCCATAAATAAGGTATATTTTAGACTTGACAAGTGAGTGTTTTACTAAAGTAACGTTTCACATTTCCCCTGCTTATACCCATAAATTCAGGGTTTCGACCATTGTTCCGAGTGAGTGAGTGAATAATTACTTACTAAACTAATTAAAAATTGAAATTATTATGGCATCACCGAAGAAAGTACTAATTATCGTTGAAAATCTCCCAGTTCCCTTTGATAGACGGGTATGGATGGAAGCAACTACTTTGCAAAAAGCTGGGTATGAAGTTAGTGTAATTTCACCTACAGGTAATGGCTTTGAAAAAGATTACGAAATTATTGAGCAGATTCACATTTACCGTCATCCTCTACCACCAGAAGAAAGTTCTGTCATTGGCTATCTCCGAGAGTACAGTTGGGCGATTAACTGGCAATTCCGTCTAGCTCAAAGGGTATGGCGAGAGCGTGGTTTTGATGTCATACATATTTGTAATCCGCCCGATTTACTTTTCTTGGTAGCAGCATGGTTTAAATTATTTCATGGTATATCTATTATCTTCGATCATCATGACCTCAGTCCGGAAATGTATGAAGCTAAGTATCGGCGGCGCGATATTTTTTATCATGGATTACGCTGGGCTGAACGCTTGACCTATGCCACAGCAGATATGGTAATTTCAACGAACGAGTCACACCGAGAAGTAGCTCTTAACCGTGGGCACAAGAAACCAGAGAAAGTATTTATAGTTCGTAGCGCGCCGGATCTTTCGCGCTTTCGCCGAATGCCTCCAAACCCCAATTACCGTAGAGGTAGAAACTACTTGATAGGTTACATGGGTGTTATGGGAGAACCAGAGGGTATTGATTATCTCCTCAGAATGGTATATTACATTGTCCACAAAAAAAATCGCTCTGATATTCACTTTATGCTAATTGGTAGTGGACCTATGGCAGAAAAGCTCAAGGACTTATCTAAAGAGTTAGAAGTGAATGAGTTTGTAGAATTTACAGGGTTTAAGCAAGGTGAAGAACTCTTAGAGCGGCTTTCCAGCTGCGATGTGTGTGTAGAGCCTTCTCCAACATCTGCTTATAACGAAAACTGCACTATGAATAAAATCCTTGAATATATGGCAATGGGAAAACCAATTGTCCAGTTTGATTTGCGAGAAGGAAGACGTTCTGCACAAGAAGCATCTCTTTATGCCAAGCCTAACGATGAGGTGGAATTTGCTGAGAAAATTCTGCAACTTCTAGATTTTCCTGAACGTAGAGAAAAGCTTGGAGCCGAGGGGCGACGCAGAATGGAGGAGATTCTTGAATGGCAATATCAAGCTCCAAAACTGTTAGATGCTTACGATAAAGTTTGGCAAAGTAGGTAGCTACTTGAACTTTCAGAATTACTATACTAAGTAACTGGATTGAGTAATGAGTAGATGTTTCTGTCCAAAAATTACAAACTGACTAAAGTCGAGTTTTTTACTTGATTGTGAAATTTTGGCTTTGGCTAAGATAACGTCAGTTTGGGTTAAGGACTCAAATTTAATTGCTTGGACGAAAGAATAAGGGTTTCACACTGTCAAAACTAACGACCAAATCAAGGTTTCAGCTTATTCCGAACTCAGGTTAAGATAGTTGCTCTGACAAGGAATATAGCCGTATAGTATCCAAGTAAAAAAATCAAGCCTTTGATAATCCAGAGATAAATTGAATATTAATAGTTGATGGCTAATGCAAAAAACTTTTAATTGAACGTCCTGTTACTAAAGGGTTGATTTATGGGACGTAGTTAACTCACCTCAAATCCCAAAATTAACAAATTTTTTGCTGAATAAAGGTACACAGACCACCGTTACACATTTGCACCAAATGGGGACTAAATTTTAACTTAAATACTCTATACTACAAGACAGTTCAGTTAAATATTTCTTGCTTCTCTATCTTTGCGTCTTTGGCGGTAGCCTACGGCAAGCCGCTTTGCGTCTACGTTAAAAAAATGATTTTGATAAAGAGTTAAGCCTTAACTGAACCGTATTGGTCTATACTATATTTTATATTGTAAAATTATATATAATCAGTATTGTCAATTGCACTGGTTTGTGGCTGTTCTAAGTCAATTTTTAGTTTCTTGCTTAAGACCTGTACTTTGGAAGATTTATGTCAGAAAAATCTATGGAATCTAGAGAATCTATTGATTTAGACCTTAATCGTTACTTATTGATATTGAAACGGTGGTGGTTACCGGCTTTCAGTATATTTGCGGCAACAGTTATTCTGAGTGCCATATCTATACTGTTTCTGAAGCCAGACTATGAAGCAGAAGGAAAACTGTTATTCAGGGTTCCCAGTTTTAAAGTAGCAGGCAATAATCTTTATCCTGATACCTCTGAAGGAGGAGAGGCAGGAGATTTGAAACCATTAGTAGCAACTCAAAATCCCATCAGCAGTCAGATAGAAGTTATTTCTTCCCCAGCTTTATTACAACGGACAATAGACAAACTACAACTTAAAGACAACGAAGGTGAACCTCTGGAGGTGAAAAAACTACTAAAAGTCCTGAACCTAAAAATTGTTGGTGGGACAGATGTATTGCGTATTGCTTATAAAAGTCACGATCCTGAAGAAGCAGCGGCAGTAGTCAACACAATTATGAGGTTTTATTTAGAAAATGATATTCTGACAAATCGCTCTGAGGCAGGAGCAACTCGTCAGTTTATGGCCAAGCAACTTCCTACAACTCAAGCTGCTGTTAATAATGCAGAAGTAGCGCTACGTATATTTAAACAAAAGCATCAGATTGCAGATTTATCAGAGGAGACAAAGTCAGCTGTTGCGACTATTGGAAATCTAGACAATGAGATGAATACTGTCAAGGCTCAACTGGATGAGGTAAATGCCCAAACCAATCAACTGCGGCAGAAAGTAGAGCTAAATTCTCAGGAAGCGATCGCTGTGAGTGCCCTCAGTCAGTCACCAGCAGTACAGGGAATTCTTACACAACTCCAAGAGACTGATCGGCAGTTAGCGGTTGAGCGCAGCCGTTTTCTAGATGACAATCCTATAATTATTAACCTAGAAGCAAAAAAAGCTAATTTAAAATCTCTCTTGCAACAGCAAGTTGGTCAGACTATTGGCAATCAAACACAAGTTCCCCAGAGCTTATTGCAGATTGGAGAACTCAGACAAAGCCTGATACAAAACTTTTTGCAATCAGAAATACAACGTTTTGGCTTAACTCAAAGACTCTCCTCTCTATATAATTCTCGTGCCAGCTACGAACAGCGGGTGAAACTCATACCCCAGCTGGCACAAAATCAGCGAGAGTTGGAACGGAAAGTTGAAGTTGCAGAATCAACCTATCAAACTTTATTGAAAAAGGTTCAAGAGCTACAGTTAGTTGAAAATACAAATGCACCTAGTTCCCGGATTATTGCTCAGGCTTTAGTGCCCGAAGATCCCACATTAACCAAAACAATTATTGTTTTGGTGCTAGGAGTCATGTTCGGTTTGTTTTTTGCTACCACAACTGTACTTTTTCTCGCCATGAGAGATAGATCTCTAAAAACACTTAAAGAAATTAGAGATGTATTTGGATATACTTTGCTAGGAATTGTTCCTTTGTCTGTTAAAAAGCTTCGTTCTCGTTATTCAAATGCAGAATCAATATCTCAAACAATTGCTGTTAGGGACACTCCTCACTCTTTAACGAGCGAAATGTACCGGATGATTCAAGCAAATCTGAAATTCTTAAGTTCAGATAATTTGCTCAAAACCATTGTAATTACTAGCGCAGTTCCTAAAGAAGGTAAGTCTACAGTTTCAGCTAATTTGGCAGCAGCGATCGCTCAACTAGGACGTCAAGTTTTACTAATTGATGCAGATATGCGAGTTCCTTCTCAACATCATCTCTGGCAACTAACCAATGAAGTTGGTTTGAGTGAGGTTCTTGTAGGTCAGGCTGAATTTGACATTGCCGTATCTAAGGTAATGGACAACCTTGATGTTTTAACTGCTGGAGTTAGACCTCTCAACCCACTTGCTTTGCTTGACTCAAAACGGATGGCATCACTGATTGAGAATTTCTCATCTCAGTATAAATATGACTTTGTAATTATTGATGCCCCTCCACTACTTTTGGCAGCCGATGCTTTGACTTTAAGCCAAATGACTGATGGTATTTTGTTAGTAGCCAGACCGGGAGTAATTGATTCCAACAGTGCTAATGCTGCTCAAGAGATATTAGAGAGATCCAATTACAACGTTCTAGGTTTAGTAGTCAATGGAGTCATTGATAAAAATGAATCTACTAGTTATCGATATCATTCTCACGAATATTTTAACCCAAGAGAGTTGACAAAAGAGTTGAAGGGACTAGCGAAGAAATAAAGCTTCAAAAAAATTATTTTAGGAGCTAATCAAGTTCGGATAAATATTTATTAATAAATACTGACGCCAAGACGCAAGAAGTTTTAAATAATAAATAATTAACCGGACTTAGAATTATATAGCGCTCCTATATCTGATAAGGTATATCTTCATCAGTATAGGAAACGCTATATTAGAAGCTATAGATAATTTTGAGGATGGTAGTCCGATTTCTTTAGATGTTGCCACTCTAGTTTAATTGGGTTTATTAGGATTTTTGCTAGCCTCGCAAGTAATATGTGTAACTCAGTTCGCTCCATGCACAAAACCTTATTCATCCAAATATCTCCGGTAGCCGCACATAATTTCAGCATCTCTATTCTTCTTGTTTATGCGGTCGTGCTATTGGGTCTTGTTTTCCCTTGTGGCTTTTCATGACCCGTCTCCAATTGGGTTGTAGACAAAAGCTCTGTATAAATAAGAACCTTATCATACAACCCAATGCTATACTTTTAACTACTACCTATTTTCAATTGCTCCTCTATCGGTTGCATAACCGGACACACGAGGATTGCCTAGAAAATCCGTTGTCAAACTTTTCCACTTTAAACCATTATTAATTGCCGGACTTGTTGATTTCAATCTAAAGTCACGAGCCGAGGCATTAACAAACTGTGGATCTCCAATCATATCACGAGATCCTGTAATCTTGATCGTCGAATTATTGGAATAAACATTGTAGTCATAAGTGACGTTGACATTTTTCATGTTGCTATTCACAGCATTACCTGGAGAAGCATACATAATGTTATTGAAAATTCTGACATCAGACGAATAACCAGCATAAATTTCGCCCTTTGCCTTTTTTTTAACTTCTGGACTTTGCTGATTCAAATATGCCGTGTTGTTGATAATATCGATATGCTCACTATCATGGGCATGAATACCTGAACCACCATTCTTGTAGGTGATATTGTTAGCAATTAAAATCCGTCCTCTATATCCTTTTGAAACATCTACAATAATGCCATTACCGTCTGATATCTTTCCGACTTTAATCCAAGGAATGTACATTCGATTTTTGTAGCTCTTGTTATTGGTCACAAATATCTTGTATCCCCGGTTGTTGTCAGAACTCCAATTATCAAGCATGGAAATGCCACTGGAACCATTAACTGTGTACCAAGCGTTATTGAAAACAGTGTTATTATCCACTTTCACATAATCAGTTTGCATTGCTGAGATACCTGATCCTCCACAATCATGCACTTTGTTGTTCAGAATATTTATGTGATGAGGATGACTTTTGTCTTCTCCTATGCTTATGCAATTTCCGTCAGTAAGCGGATTTGATGGTTTCTTCTTCTTCTTTCTTGACAAATATGACGCATACGCCTCATTATAGTTCATTTTAGCATTGTTCCCTATGACCTCCAGCCCGTTAATCTCGATATATGAAGCTCCATTTGAAATCGAGATACCATTCCATGTATTGTGCTGAATTTTTGGAAAATGCCCAGGATATGCTTTATATTTAATCCATGCATTTGCTCTTCCAGAACGTTTAATACCTAGTACAGCCCCATCTTTGGGCCTATTCTTGTAGTCCCCGTTCATAATAAGTACCGTGTCACCAGGATTGGTAAGGTTTGCTGCCCTTTGAAGTGTCCTAAAAGCAGATGAGGTAGAAAGCCCGCTATTTCTGTCGTTTCCGTTACCACTAACATAGTATGTTGTCGCAGTTGAAATACGACTGATTAGCTTGCGGTTAGGTACTGGTATTTCCTGAACAGTAGATGACTGAGGAACATCTTTAAATAAAGACTCTGTTATTCTCTGTCCTTGAACCAGACCTGTTAATGCCCAGGGAAGTACAAAAGATGCGCTCAAACTGAGAAAACCGAAACCATGAATCATCATAGGGAAAAAATAGGGTATGTTGCAAAAACTCAATCGTTAACGGTCAGTAACTCTAGCCTTAGTTAATAACCCAGTATTGGATACGGTCATATCACTGCCACTTGTAAGTTTATACACGGTTTTATAGGTTTAAACCTGCGCATTTTCGCCTAAATATGGCTGAACCACCTTTTGAGCTTGTGTTCCAAAAAATCGCAAACATCTGATAAAATCACTGAATAAAAAATATCAGTATCCAGAGTTACCCTATTCATGAACACCAAGCAACCGCACAAATGGCGTCATTTCCAATTCGACATCATTCTACTGTGTATACGCGGTATCTGTGGTTAAAATAGTATATCTGTCATCAATTAGTTAATTTACTTAAATAATTCTTATGATAATAAGAATCACTAAATGACTAAAAATAAATTCTGGACTAGTACTTACCGCATATGCTGTCTAAAATATTCTCATTATCATAAGAAATCCAAGTACCTACAATAAAGATTGCCAAAGCCTATTAATGCACATTAAGAATTTACAGTGAGAGTTGTAAAGTTTACAGTATTTCTCTAAGAGTAATATTACTTAAAATTATTATAATAACGGATATATAGAAGTGGTCAGATAGCTTAGAACATTGGCAAATCAGAAGAGAGCATCTGTCAGATATTTATCGCAGACTTGTCCTAACCAGTATCACAGCCTCTATAAAACGCAATTTGGAAGAAGCGATGCCTTGTCGAGCGTTAGTTATATGTAACTTGGTGTTGATCAAAGGATAGTGCAATTTTAGGGACGAAGAGGGTTGGCAACGTCCCCATTTGCATCTATCTCTTAAACTAGAGTCCGAATAAGTTCAGAAGATTAAGGATAATACCTAGAGGTCCAGTTACAGTGTTTATGGTATCGCCAGTCTTAGCTGCACCAGATCGGTTGACTACTACAACGTCATTATTGCGGAGTATGGGATTAGTTTGCTCATTAATCCCAGCGGAGAAATCCACTTTTACTATACGTTTAGTGACAGAACCATTAGGGTTGAGGCGAATTAAATCAACAGCTTTACTACTAGCTCTGGCATCATTAAATCCGCCAGCGGCGAGTATAGCTTGATTTAAAGAGCTATTTGGTTGAACGTCTGTTAACCCTGGTTTTTTGACTTCGCCGACCACACCAACCTGAATCCGTGTAGGAGACAAAGTAGTGGTAGCTAATTGAGTCGCTTCTGCGGGGTTAATTTCAGTTGCCGTCGGAATAACAATCGTATCTCCGTCTTGCACAATGATGTCTTGATTGGCATCACCACTCTGTAACAGTTGCCAAAGATTAATATCTATAGATTGTTCTGAGCCAGTTCTTGTAGGTCGGCGTAGTTTGAGATTACGCACATCAGCTTGTGCTGTAATTCCACCAGCTAATTGAATTACCCGTGTCACATTTGGTAGACCAGTAGGGCTGGCAGTGCCACTGTTAGGGGTTGCGCCCACTTGGCTATCTGTATTACCTGGGGTAACAAGATACGAACCAGGACGGTTAACTTCACCAATAATTGTTACTGTGCGGGGTGTGGTTTGACTGGCGGCAAAGTTAGCTGCAAATATATTGCGAGATTCTGCGACGCTGAAGTTGGTTGCTGTTGGCACAACTATAGTGTCTCCATCTCGCAAGGTAATATCCTGCGATAAGTTGCCTGTTTGAATGAGTTCCTTCAAATTGAGGCTAACAGCTTGCTCTGAAGAACGTCCTATCTTACGCCGTAATTGAACTTGAGTCACATCCGCAGCTAAAGTCACCCCCTGCGCTGTTGTTAATGCGGCTAATACAGTTGGGTATTGTACGCCTGGATTGTTGCCGGCGCCTCCGCTCAAGCTTAGAGTGTAAGCTCCAGGACGTGTCACCTCTCCAGCAACGAAAATATTGATGGGACGAGGAGACAACAGATTGACTGAGATTAAGGGACGTTTGAGGAAGCGAGCATATCTTCTAGCTATTTCGTCAGAAGCTTGTTCAGTTGTTAGCCCTAGTACTGACACACTGCCAATTAAAGGTAGGTTGATTGCTCCACCTGGGGGAATTTGATATTCACCTGTATATTCAGGCACTTCAAATACATTTACACGGATGAGATCGCCGCCTCCTAATGAATAATTAGTATCTAATTGTGTTTGTGTGATTGGTGGTTGTGTAGTTGGTGGTAATGGTTGTCCCTGAGCTAGACTGGCAGATGACACAGCGGCATTGACAGCAGTTAACAAAGCCATACCGACAGCTGGCTGAATTAGGAATTTAGACAAACTTTTGTTAAGCATATTTACCTGAGACTCTGAAACTACAATCTATAAAGTACTGTCTAAACATTTTTATTTTGACTATACCTAAATATTCAAGTTCCCCGACACTCTTATTTTCCTAGAAAAGTGTGATTTTCCGGAGGAAATTTGTTTATTGAACTTAAATTTTTAGTGAAGTTAGCTTAAAGTTAATGTTGCTTGAATAGAACAATATCAAAAAATATAGGATTTAGGCAACTAAACCCAGTTTCTACAAGAAATTGTTTGTTAGCCAACAATCAAGTAGTTACGAATAAAGTTTTCTTGTCAAAGTTAATTTAATGATATTTAAAATCTGCGATGAGTAGTAAGGGACTACTAAAATTAGGAACAAGTTCATTAAATAAATACAAATAACCTTGAAAAGATGTCGGAATTTTATTTTTTGTGGGTTGCGTTGGCAAAGAGAACTTAAAAAAGCAGAATTTGGGTTTTGTTCTTTAAGCCAGTCGACAATTTCCTATTTGGCAACAAAACTAATTCAATGAGTTGTTTTTTCTTTGGATTTGTTGAATAAAAAATTCTTCTAGGGAGTGACGTGACAAGTTCATGGCGATAATTTTACCTTCCATGAGACGAAGACTGGCAAGAAAATCATAGTAATCATCTTGTAGTGTACCGTGCCAGGAACCATCAGGCTCAAATATGAGAGTGGGTATCCATTTTTTGAGAATTTCCCAGTTACCACCTTGACCTTTGACGTGATATGTGTTTTTGAAGCCTAAAAGTTCATTGAGGGAACCAGAGCAAATTAGTTCACCTTGAGCGAGGATGGCAATGCGATCGCAAATCTGTTCTACTTCACTCAGAACGTGGCTATTGAAAAAAATCGTCTTACCAGCGGCTTTGAGCGCCAGAATAATTTCCCGCATTTGGTAGCGTCCCACCGGATCGAGACCAGACATTGGTTCATCCAGAAAAACTAAATCTGGCTCGTTAATTAGCGCCTGTGCCATACCAACACGCTGTAGCATTCCTTTGGAATAGCGACGCAGCAACTTTTTACGGGCATCGGCTTGGGATAAACCCACTAATTCCAGCAGTTGAGGAATACGTTGGCGTTGGATACTTTGGGGAATTTGGAATAGCCCAGCTGCTAGCTGCAAAAATTCCCAGCCAGTGAGATAGTCATACAAATAGGGATTTTCTGGTAGATAACCGATATGTTGCTTAACACTGCGATCGCCTATTGGCTTACCCAACAACGATCCCCGTCCAGAGGTAGGATGAATAATTCCCAGCAACAATTTTAAAAGGGTGGTTTTCCCAGCACCATTTGGCCCTAGTAACCCAAAGGTTTCGCCTTTGTAAACCGTTAAAGAACAGTTTTTCAGAGATACGACTTTTTGATTTAGCCAAAAACCAGTGCGATAGACTTTTCGCAACTCAGAAGTTAGTACTACTGGCGGAATGTCTGTCGTATTAAGTTGAGAATTAGGGTCATCTGCAACAGACTTCATCTCGGTTAAATCACTATTTATCAGCTTGGTATTAATTAAAAATTACCCGGTAGGCTGATAATAACCATCACCAAGCTGTGTGTCAATTATCGGGAACTGGGGAGTAGGGAGTGAGTGGGGAGTGGGGAGTGGGGAAAAGGCAGGGAAGCAGGGGGCAGAGGGAGCAAGGGAGAAGAGTTTTCCCTTTAGCAAGAGCAGCACCCCGGCCCTGGAGCCTCTTTTGAATGCCCAATGCCCCATGCCCCTCAAGAGTGCTGAGTCATGTTAGCGGATAGCTAAGGTTTAGCCCGTGCTGAGTGCTGAGTTGGGAATCTTGCTTCTTTACTCAGGACTGGGAACTCGGAAAAAAGGAACTGTTTTGCCCCATGCCCCTTTTGACTCCTTTCACAGAACACCTTTAGAACTAGGAATTAGACCAGCACGACGAGGGTCAATTTCCACCGCCAGCCGTGTTGCTCTTGCAAAAGCTTTAAATGTCGCTTCAATGATGTGATGGGAATTAATGCCATCCAGTTGCCGAATGTGCAGTGTCATCTGGCTATGGTTCACCAAAGCCACAAAAAATTCTCGCACTAACTGGGTATCATAGGTTCCTACACGCTGGGTAGGAATTTGCAAGCCATAGCTGAGGTGAGGCCGTCCAGAAAAGTCTAGCGCTACCTGAACTAAGGCTTCATCCAGTGGTGCAAGAAAACTACCAAAGCGGACAATGCCTTTTCTGTCGCCTAATGCTTGGTTCAAAGCTTGCCCTAAAGTAATGCCTACATCTTCGTTGGTGTGATGATCGTCAATTTCCCAGTCTCCCTTGGCTTGGACATCTATATCAATCAGCCCGTGGGAGGCAATTTGATGCAACATGTGATCCAAAAACGGAATACCTGTTGCTGCTGTGCAAGTTCCTCTACCATCCAGGTTGATGGTAACTTGCACATTAGTTTCACCAGTGGTGCGGTGAATAGTGGCAATCCGAGGGGTTTGGGTTAAGCGATCGTAGTTTGAATTTAGTTTGGTTGTTTGCATGGGGAGTGGAAGAGTTAAAAGTTAGGAGTTATGAGTTAGGAATTAAGAACTATGAGTTATGAGTTATAAATTTTTAACTCTTAACTCCTCACTTCTAACTCCTAACTTTCTCACCCTAACTCCTAACTTTATCGCGTCACATTCCCATAATTTCATATCCTGCATCTACATAGAGAATTTGTCCGGTAATGCCGCTGGACAAATCACTACACAAGAAAGCGGTAGCGTTGCCTACTTCTAGCTGACTGACGGTGCGTCGTAAGGGTGCTATTTCTTCTACATGATGAATCATATCCAAAATTCCACCCACTGCTGAAGATGCCAAAGTGCGGATGGGGCCTGCGGAGATGGCATTGACGCGGATATTTTGTGGCCCTAGTTCAGCAGCCAGGTAACGCACACTCATTTCTAACCCCGCCTTGGCAATTCCCATAACGTTGTAGTTGGGGATTGCTCTGACACCACCTAAATATGTCAGGGTGACGATGCTACCTCCCTCTGTCATCAAAGGTTTGGCTGCACCACTTAACTGCACCAGCGAGTAGGTACTAATTTCTAAGGCGGTGTTGAAGCCAGAGCGAGAGGTTTGGCTAAAATCTCCACTTAAATCATCTTTGCTGGCAAAAGCCAGACAATGGATGAGGATATCTAGCTTTCCCCACTGTTCGCGGATTGTCTCAAAGGTAGATTTAATTTGTTCGTCATCTTGGACATTACAGGGAAGAAATAAGCTGGGGTTAAGAGGTTCTACCAATTCTGCGACTTTTTTCTGCATCTTGCCGCGTTCATCCTGTAGGTAGGTAATACCCAGGTTTGCTCCAGCTTTGTGCAGCTGTTGAGCGATGCCCCAGGCGATCGAGCGGTTATTGGCAATACCTGTAACAAGGGCATTTTTTCCAGTCAGATTTAGCATATAAATTGTTAATGCGATCGATCATTAGGAGCATACTAGAATCTGAGGCACGTTTTGTCTTTGTTTTATACAGGATTGACAAAAATGAATATTGCTAAGGGTGTTTTCTATGAAAAAAATCTTGATTTTTTATAAAGATATTCTCAAGATATCTTTATTTGTTCTTCAAAAAACCTTTTGAATACAGCTATTGGAACTACTTATCAACAAGTAGTAGCTGAAAGGATCAACAATTATGTATCATTATAAACAAAGAGTTATGAAGAGATTAGTTTGAGTATAGGAAAGTACAGAAAGGTTGACGGTGCTTTATTCATTTTTCAGGTGTATTCTTAGGTAATCAGTTTTTGTTTTTCCGGCATTGGGTAGGGGAAGGGAGATGATCGTGACACAAGATAAAGCCCTAGCAAATGTTTTTCGTCAGATGGCGACCGGGGCGTTTCCGCCAGTTGTGGAAACGTTTGAACGCAATAAAACGATCTTTTTTCCTGGCGATCCTGCCGAACGAGTTTATTTTCTTTTAAAGGGTGCTGTGAAACTTTCCAGGGTGTACGAGGCAGGAGAGGAAATAACGGTAGCACTGTTGCGAGAAAATAGTGTTTTTGGTGTATTGTCATTGCTGACAGGAAATAAATCGGATAGGTTTTACCATGCAGTTGCATTTACCCCTGTGGAATTACTGTCGGCACCAATTGAACAAGTTGAGCAAGCACTCAAGGAAAATCCAGAATTATCAATGTTAATGCTGCGAGGTCTGTCTTCGCGAATTTTACAAACAGAGATGATGATTGAAACTCTTGCCCACCGCGATATGGGTTCTAGGTTGGTGAGTTTTTTGTTAATTCTTTGTCGGGATTTTGGCGTTCCTTGTGCAGATGGGATCACAATTGATCTGAAGTTATCTCATCAAGCGATCGCAGAGGCAATTGGTTCAACTCGTGTTACTGTTACTAGGCTACTGGGAGATTTGCGTGAGAAAAAGATGATTTCCATCCACAAAAAGAAGATTACTGTGCATAAACCTGTTACCTTAAGTAGGCAGTTCACATAAAAACAATTGGAGGAAGGGGAATCGGCGCGTGTTGTATTTTGAAAAATGACACTAATAGCTAGAGGTAAATCTAAAATTGAATAATTTCAGCTATTGCCAATTTCCACTTCTTTCCAGACAATGCTTAAAAGTAGTAGGCTGTATCTGGAAGGATTTCGGTAGCTAAAGATGACCACCGGATACATCCTCATCGCAGCAATTTTGATTCTGGGAGGCGTAATTGCCACTGTTGGCGATCGCATCGGCACACGAGTTGGCAAAGCCCGCCTCTCACTTTTTAAGCTTCGTCCGAAAAATACCGCTATACTAGTAACAATTTTTACTGGTGGTTTAATTTCCGCATCAACTTTAGGGATTTTATTCGCTGCCGACGAAGGCTTGCGAAAAGGAGTCTTTGAGTTAGAGGATATTCAAAAAGACCTCAGACAGAAGCGAGAACAGCTAAAAACCGCAGAAACTCAGAAAAGTCAGGTAGAGAGCGAGCTAAACCAAGCAAGAATTGCTCAAGCAAAGGCACAACAAGACTTGCAGGCAATTAATCAATCCTTGCAGACGGCAAATGCCAAACAGAGGGAAACGCAAGCCCAGCTGAACCGCACCATTAGTCAACAAGCCCAAACCCAAACTCAACTCCAACGCACTCAAGGTCAGCTAGATCGGGTGGTAACTCAATACCAAAAAGCCATAGCTGAAT
The DNA here is from genome assembly GCF_034531255.1 of Nostoc sp. ChiQUE01b. NCBI lineage: Bacteria > Bacillati > Cyanobacteriota > Cyanophyceae > Nostocales > Nostocaceae > Nostoc > Nostoc sp. ChiQUE01b. Next base: position 171,662 of record NZ_JAVRBM010000008.1, read on the forward strand.
TGCAAAGTGTTTACAACCAGAGAAAGGAACTACAGGCGGCAGTTGAACTACTGAAGACAGAACGCCAACGGCTTTATGCGGAAGCGAAAAAAGCCATTGACGAAGCCAAAACAGCAATTGAAAAACGCGATCGCGAACTTGCTAACCGTCAAGAAGCCATAGAACAGCGCGATCAAAAAATTTCTCAACTCGATCAACTAATTCAAAAACGTAATGTCGAAATTACAGCGCGAGAGCAAGTGATTGCCAAACGAGAATCGCGCCTCAAAGAATTGGAAGCACAACAGGAGGAACTAGAACAGGAAGTTGCCAGACTGGAAAAATATTATCAGTCTTACCGCGACCTGCGTTTGGGCAAGCTGGCCTTAGTTCGTGGTCAAGTTCTGTCGGCTGCTGTAATTCGTGTTACTCAACCTGCTGCTGCTCGTCAGGCAGTGGTACAACTTTTACAAGAAGCCAATCGCAACGCCAACCTTGAATTAAGCGAGCCAGGAGCAAATCCGGCAAATTTAGAGCTGCTGCGCGTGACCCAGGATAGAGTCGATCAATTAAGCAAGCAGATTGGCGATGGTAAAGAATATGTCGTGCGAATTTTCTCTGCTGGTAATTATGTTAGGGGAGAAAAGCAGATAGAATTTTTCGCGGATACAGCCCAGAATCAACTGGTTTTTTCGGGAGGCGCGGTGCTAGCCACGACTACTGCTGATTCCAAAACCATGACATCTTATCAGTTACAGCAGCGGCTAGAAATACTGATTTCTGCTTCCCAATTTCGGGCCCGTAATGCCGGAATTGTCGAAAATGTGCAAGTAGAGGGGACTTTTCTGCGCTTTGTCAGCCAACTAAGACAGTATAATCAACCCTTGGAGATCAAAGCAATCGCAGCAGAGGATACTTATACAGCCGGGCCATTGAGAGTAAAATTGGTGGCAATAGTTAACGGAAAAATTATTTTTAGTACTTAAAAAATTATTTGCACACTGTTGTTAGTAAGATTTAAACATATTGAACAGCAGCCAGAATAGTTGCTGTAGCTGCATTTTTTATTTAGCAGACACTACGCCCAGCAAGATCCCTGTAAGGGTACATTTCTAATTTTTAATTTTTAATTTATTATGAATTTCCGTGAATTTTCACCAACCCAACCAGTCATCTTGGGGTTTGATCCAGGTCGAGATAAGTGTGGTTTAGCGGTGATGGGACTGGATCGGCAACTGTATTATCATCAAGTCGTGCTAGCAAAAGAGGCGATCGCTACCATTGAGACACTGCGTCAAAGGTTTCCGATCTCTTTGATGGTCATGGGCGACCAAACTACAGCCAAACAGTGGAGAGAGAAATTATATCAAAAATTGACAGAACCGTTGAGTATTATTTTAGTGGATGAGCGCTACACAACCTTAGAAGCACGCGATCGCTATTGGCAAATGTTTCCGCCCAAAGGGCTAATCAAGCTATTACCACAGGGTCTACGACAGCCTCCAAGACCCATAGATGACATTGTTGCTATTCTCTTAATCGAAAGATACTTAAATCGCCTCACGGAATCAGCAATGAGGAGTAAGGAGTGAAGAGTCAAGTCAATAAGTTAGGAGTTATAGCAGTCGAAGCATAGGTTAGGACTATGTTGGTTGCTGAAACCTTTGATAATACTGAGTTTCTACTCAGCACTCAGCACTCAGCACTCAGCACTTTGCTATACTAAGCTGCTCCACATCTTTACTACATCTTGTCTCCTTTGTGTCTGTTGTTCTGTCGTTCAATGAAAAGGTAATATGAACACAAATAATACACATTTTCCCGCTGTTCAGTTTAGAATTGCTAGACCAACCGACAAACTGGCAAAAGTGGTTGAGTTTTACGAGGATGGCTTGGGATTGAGAAAGCTGTACTCGTTTGCAGAGCATGATGGATACGATGGAGTCATGTTTGGATTGCCCAACGCTCAATACCACCTAGAATTTACAACTCATAAAACTGGAAGTACCTGTCTTGCTCCAACAAAAGACAACTTACTGGTACTGTATATCCCCGATCTACAAAAAATAGCACAAATCCAAAACCGTCTTGCCAGTTTGGGATATCCCGAAGTTGAGCCAGAAAACCCTTATTGGAAAGGCAAAAGCGTAACGATTGAAGACCCTGATGGTTGGCGTGTAGTGCTTTTCAATGGAAAGTTTAAAATGGAGTGAACAGCAGCACAACTCAATTTCTCAAGATGTGTTTAGCTGATCTTCACAACTTATAACTCCTAAAGTTCTGCTCGAATCGTAAAAGCATAGTCTCCTCCAGGCTCTAGCTGGTAATCTTGTTGCTCCAAGAATCGACCGAGGGGTTCTTTGATTAAGGCGCGACCTTGGGAAGGCTTGACGGCAAGTTCCCCCCGGCGAAAATGCCACTGGAAATGCCACTCAAACTCACCCGCACTCACTTCACCCTCAAGGAAGCCGTGTTGCCAGGATTGGCGGGTAATTCTGACATGGGCAATGGTTTCTGGCAGACGTTTTGCACTCACAATGCTTTATGTCAAGTGTGGAATAACAGCCGATGATGTAGGCTACTTATTTTATTTACCAAACATATCTTAATTAGACAAACTGACAAAGTGGGTAGTTGTGTTTATAAACAGGATGACTTCAGTATACTGAAGTCGCGCGTTACCGATAGCTTACCCCTATGGGAAAGCAAACTATGCATAGCGTCTTGTACAAAAGCATTAAGAAGTCTTAGAGCATCACAGTTGATTGTAGAGATGAGAAAATAAATCAAACGAAAAATGCTAATTTTTTCATTGCTTCTAGCGATCGCATTTCAACTACTGGTACATTTCAGGAATCGTTCCCATTCGCAATGTGAAGCAGTCTCTAGCGTAAATACCCAAATTAGCAGTGTCCAACACTTCTATCATAATTGTGTCACTGAAAGTCTTTGTTGCGAAGCCCACAGTATATTTATGCCGCAAGATAGCTGTTTTTTGAATCTATATGTACTCCAAATGCTGGGCAAAAGTACCTGAAGCATACAATAAATTAAAAACTACAGATCAAAAGATTTCGTAAATTACACATAGACGCTTGTACGATCCGGCAGTGCTACTAAAACAACTATGTCGAACAAGAATGCCTAGAAAAGCAGGAGAATGTCTTGTGGAGTCTTCATAACAAACTAAAAAACGGCTTTTTATAAGTTAGTAGCTTCTAAGTGTATTTTCATAAATAACTTTATATATTTTGGCATTTCATTTAGTTTTACTGCCTCAATAATTTGTCAATAATGATTTAGGTATAACTATTATTTATTACTATGTATGCGATGCTTAACTCCCTAACTCAAGTAAGATGTGCGCTCACTATTAAAATTGATATTATATTTCTTAAAGGTAAATTATTTCAGTTTACGTAACGAGGTAAGTAATGGCAATTAAATTGAAAGTTACCAATCTTAAAGGTAATGAGTGCGCCCAGAAAATAACTAAATCTATTCAGACTATGGAATCTGATGCCAAAGTAGATGTGAACGTTGATACTAAAACTGTCACTGTAGACACTACGGCTTCTGAAGAGTCAATTAAACAGATAGTCCAATCTGCTGGTTATACTATAGAGGGCTATTAACTAAATCTCTAAATTTTCTAATAAATTTAGAGGAAATAATTTAGCCAGCACAATTGTTTAATGATATTTACGTCCGTTTGACGGACGTAAATGTTAATATATTACTTTATTTGATTGCAATTATTCATCCTCTGATAGCATGGCAAAGGGATATAAATATTGGTAAGCATCAATAATAATTAAATTCACCAAGACCAGAATAAAACATGACTTTCAGAAAATTAAATGCTAAATCTCATCTTAGTAATCATTATTAGGTAGAAAGAGAAGTAGACTGTAAACACTGCAAGCCACCATTGAACGCTTAACCAACCTAGAGATAATTTGAATCAGGGAATGGGGATTGGGATTAGGAAATAATGACAAATGACAAATGACAAATGACAAATGACAAATGACAAAACCAATAGAAGTCCGCAATCCCCGAACTGGCAAATTTGACTACGTAATTATCCCACCGCCTCCAAGGCTACTGATACAACAATGTAAGCGCACGCGCAGGGCACAGGTTCGCTGGCATCAGTTGGGCTTAGAGGGGAGAATTGAAGCTTTACAGCAGTGGAAGGATGCGATATTATCTGGACGCGATCGCCTCACGGAAGCTTTAGTAAATGATACAGGAAGATTGTCAACCTCGATATTAGAAATAGATTCTTTCCTCTCCAGCATTGATCGCTGGTGTCGATTAGCACCGGAATTGCTGCAAGAATCGGCAAAAAATACAGCCATTTCCTTTATTGCCTTGCAACAAACATCCGTACCTTATCCCCTAGTTGGGGTAATTAGTCCGTGGAATTTTCCGCTGTCACTGTCTACTGTTGATACTATTCCGGCATTGTTAGCAGGTTGTGCTGTCATTGTCAAACCCAGTGAAATCACTCCCCGCTTCGTAGCACCACTGATTACAGCACTCAACACCGTTCCCAAACTGCACGAGGTATTAACTTTTGTGGAAGGAGCAGGCGCAACTGGATCTCTTTTAATTGAAAATGTAGATTTGGTATGCTTTACAGGCAGTGTAGCGACGGGGAGAAAAGTTGCACAGGCGGCTGCAAAACAGTTTATTCCAGCTTTTTTGGAATTAGGAGGAAAAGATCCTGCGATCGTTTTGGAATCAGCCAACTTAGAATTAGCAACCTCAGCAATATTGTGGAGTTCCGTCGTCAACACCGGACAGTCATGCCTCTCAATTGAGCGAATTTATGTTGCAGACTCCATATTTGAAAAGTTTTACCATCAACTAATAGCCAAAGCATATCCCCTTGAGCTAGCCTATCCCACAGTCGAAAGTGGAGAAATTGGCCCGATTATTGCCGAAAAACAAGCAGCCGTTATTAGCGATCATCTCCTAGATGCAGTTGAAAAAGGAGCAGTAGTTCACTGCGGCGGTGTAATCGAGGATTTAGGTGGGGGTTGGTGGTGTCGTCCAACAGTGCTTACCCAAGTTAATCATTCCATGAAAGTCATGACCGAAGAGACTTTTGGCCCGATTATGCCAGTCATGCCTTTTTCCACAGTAGGTGAAGCAGTCTCTTTAGCCAATGACTCAATCTATGGATTAAGTGCTGCTGTATTTGCCTCAGAAACAGAAGCCTTAGAAGTTGCCTACCAGATAGATGCAGGTGCTATTAGTATCAACGATGCTGGACTCACCGCCATCATGCATGAGGGAGAGAAAAACGCCTTCAAATTCTCTGGTTTGGGACAGTCACGTATGGGTGCAGCGGCGCTAAAACGGTTTATGCGAAAAAAAGCTATTTTGATTAAAACTAACTCAACTAGTGACCCCTGGTGGTTTGATAATCAAGAATAGTGAATGGATAATAGAGAATTGATAACAGGAAAAATAATAGTCTCTAATAAAGCTTATAAAAATAGGAGTTGAACATGTCTATTATTAAAACAAAAATGCCCCTAATAGCCCGTCATGAAGGAGAGTGGTCAGGTTCTTATACAGTGATTGATACAGAAGGAAAAATTTTAGATAAATATACTTCTTATGTAAGCTGCCAGGGGTGGGGTTATTATTTTGGATTTATGCAAGAAGTCTAGTAATCAAGCAGACATGATATAACTCTCATCTCAAATTTCAACTTAGTAAGGTACACGCATGGCCAAAGGTGACAAAATAAACTTTTCTACCCCTAGCGGGTTTCCAGAGTTTCTTCCTAGCGAAAAGCGTTTAGAATTATATTTATTAGATATCATCCGTAGAGTTTTTGAAAGCTATGGATTTACGCCCATCGAAACACCTGCTGTAGAACGTTTAGAAGTGCTGCAAGCTAAAGGAAATCAAGGCGACAATATCATTTATGGAATTGATCCCATCTTGCCACCCAATCGCCAAGCCGAGAGAGATAAATCGGGCGAAACTGGTTCGGAAGCCAGAGCTTTAAAGTTCGATCAAACAGTTCCTTTAGCGGCGTATATTGCCCGTCACCTGAATGAATTAACCTTTCCCTTTGCTCGTTATCAAACGGATGTAGTTTTTCGTGGAGAACGGGCAAAAGATGGACGTTTTCGTCAGTTTCGTCAGTGCGATATTGATGTAGTTGCTCGTCGTGAACTCAGCTTGCTCTATGATGCTCAGATGCCTGCAATTATCACGGAGATATTTGAAGCAATTAATATTGGTGATTTTCTGATTCGCATCAATAACCGAAAAGTTCTTACTGGTTTTTTTAAGTCAATGGGAATTGCCGAACATCAAATAAAATCGTGTATTGGTATTGTTGATACTCTAGAAAAGATTGGTGAAAGTAAAGTAAAACAAGATTTAGAGAAAGAAGGAATTTCAGCCGAACAGGCACAAAAAATTATTGAGTTTATTAAAATTGACGGTTCGGTTGATGAAGTCTTAGATAAGCTCAAGCACCTTGCTCAAAATCTGCCAGAAACCGAACAATTGAGCTTAGGAGTTACCGAATTAGAAACGGTAATTGCTGGGGTGCGTAATCTCGGAGTTGCCGAAAACCGTTTCTGTATTGATTTATCCATTGCCCGTGGTCTTGATTACTATACTGGCACAGTTTACGAAACAATCCTATTAGGACATGAAGCTTTAGGTAGTATTTGTTCTGGCGGGAGATATGAAGAATTAGTTGGGGTATTTTTGGGTGAGAAAATGCCTGGTGTCGGCATTTCTATCGGCTTAACTCGTTTAATTAGTCGTTTATTAAAAGCTGGTATTCTTAGTACGTTAGCTGCTACACCTGCCCAAGTAATGGTAGTGAATATGCAAGAAGATTTAATGCCTACTTATTTAAAAGTTTCTCAACACCTGCGTCAAGCGGGAATTAATGTGATAACTAACTTTGAGAAGCGTCCCTTGGGTAAACAATTTCAATTAGCAGACAAACAAGGAATTCAATTTTGCGTAATTATTGGTTCTGAAGAAGCAGCAGCGCAAAAATCCTCGCTCAAAGATTTGAAGACAGGCGAGCAAGTAGAAGTACTACTAGAAAATTTGGCTGAGGAAGTTAAAAGAAGGCTTACCTAAAAGTTGATTTGTAAAGTAGCGACTGTCTATTACAATCTGCCTCATGTACCGTACTTATTTGGAAATCCTTTATGAGTTTGTCGGATGTCCCTAATCTCTGGGTTCCTTTAGCACTTTTAGGTTTAATTGTTATCGCTGCTGTATTTTTCAGCCGCAGCAGTTGATATTTAAAGTAACCTTATCGAGTACCAGAAGTTTGGTTGTTCAGGAAGAACCAGCTGGTAATTTACAGGTTGCAAGGCGATCACTACACTGTTGAAAGCAGGAGCCGTTATTTCCCCAATATCAATGTGTCAGAGGTAGTCACGGAGTCTTTGAAAATTGCCTACGAGCGCAATACTAGTGCTGCTATTCGGGAATTGCGACAGAAATTGACCAGTCAGAATTAAATATTTTGCGATCGCTTCAATGTGAGGACAAATGGGAGGTGATTGTCGAATGGAAAGAATAAAACAGTACCGCCAAAGCATCCGCCAAATATTAACGTCTCACGCTACTTTTGAGAGTGGCAATTCAGACATTGAGTCTCAGCTTATGTTTGATACAGAACATGACCACTACCAACTTTTGGAAGTCGGGTGGGAGGGACTTAAGCGAGTTTACAACTGTATCATCCATTTAGACATTAAAGATGGGAAGATTTGGATTCAGCGCAATATGACTGATGTAGATATTGCACGGGAATTAGTAGAAATTGGTGTGACGAAAGAAAATATTATTCTAGGTTTACATCCGCCGTATAAGCGTCCGTATACAGGGTATGGAGTAGCTTAAGGGATGAGAACAGCGACGAAATAATTAACTAATTCTTTTTAAACTTGCTCATGCAATGACCTATTACTACTAGTATGAGTAAGTTAACTATATCTGAAGCGGCAAAACTTAAAGGTGTTTCTACTCCCACGCTTAGGCGTTGGGAGGTAGAGGGCAAACTTGTGCCAGAAAGGACAGTTAATGGACATAGGCGGTACGATTTAGCTCAACTGCTGAGTTAAAAGCGATTAGTGAGAAGCTTTGGGAGCATCCACTTTTGGCAGAAATACTCAAATAGCTAATAAACTATTGAGATAAGCACAACGAACCGAGAGGATGTGATTGACACTTTCAACATTCCAC